>JAKJGD010000298.1 GCA_022704585.1 Spirochaetota bacterium
TTCATGATCGGCGAGGCGGGCACGTCGAACTTCGTGGTGTACTCCATGAGCTCCGATGTCGTGTGCGCGCCGACCCACTCCTGGATGATCTCGCGCAGCTGCGGCTCGTTTGCGTTTCGCGTGAAAAGATTATTAAAGCGGCTGTCGGTTTTCATGTCCGGGCGCCCCATGGCGTCGCAGAGCTTGTGAAAGGTCGAGTCGCCCGCGCTGCAGATCATGAAATAGCCGTCCTTTGCATGGAACGTGTCAAAGGGGCTTACATAGGGATACCGGTTGCCCGTCCGCTTGGGCACGTTGCCGGTGACGGTGTAATCGGTCCAGACCCCGGCCAGCATGTTGACGGCCGTGTCGTACATCGATACATCCAGGTATTCGCCCTCGCCGGTCCGCTCGCGCGCATAGAGTGCGGCACACACGGCGAACGCCGCCTGCATGGCGGTTGCAAGGTCGATGATGATGGGGCCCGCCTTCACGGGGGGGCCGTCGGAGAAACCAGTAACGTCCATTATCCCTGAACAGGCCTGGATAATGGAATCGTAGGCCGGACGCCTTGACAGGGGCCCGAACTGTCCATAACCCGAAAGCGAAAGCATGATGAGCTTCGGGTTTATTTTCTTGAGGCTTTCGTAATCAAGCCCCAGGCGCTCCATGACGCCGGGCTTGTAGTTTTCCACGAGCACATCCGAAGCGGCCACCAGCTCCTTGAGCAGGGCCGCCCCCTCCGGCTTCTTAATATCTATCACGACGCCCTTCTTGGCCCTGTTCATGACGATAAAAGGCGCGGAAAATCCGTTCACGTACGGCGGAAAGAGACGCGCGTCATCGCCGATGCCGGGTTTTTCCACCTTTATGACTTCGGCGCCCATGTCTGCAAGGAACGTGGTTGCCGCTGGTCCTGCAATATTCGCGGTAAAATCGATGACTCTGACTCCCTCTAGCATTGATCTCATGCATAACCTCCTGAAATTTCAAACCGCTTCGGCCCGTCCCTAACCGACCGCCCGGTGCGAGTTTTGATTGACTATCCAACCAAAATACATTAGTTGCATTTTGCAAGTTTTTTTTACAAATTTTATTGTTTTTTTCCTGAGGCCCGGGGGCCCGGGGGGTCAGAGCCTGGGGTCGGGGTCAGAGCCTGGGGCCGGGGTCAGAGCCTGGGGGCCGAGGGTCAGAGCCTGGGGCCGGGGTCAGAGCAGCCATCCCGGCCTGGACGAAGCCCAGGCGGATACCATCTCACGGAGCGGGTATTCAAGGCCGGGCGCCATGTAAAAACGGGGCGCAAGGAGGTCATCAGTGGCGCCGATCAGTCCCTCTTCAACCGCCCTCCTGGCCAGCGCCGTGCAGGGATAGATCCGGATGCCTATCGTGATCTTGAGCGCTTCCAGGCCAAGTGAATCGGCAAACACGAGGCTTTCCTCCGCGGTTTTCATACTCTCTCCCGGCCCTCCCAGCAGAAGAAAGCCCATGCGCCTGATCCCCCGATCGGCAAACAGCCGGGACGCATGCCGCACGTCGTCCGGCGAAAAACGCTTGTTCATGGACGTGAGCATGTCTCCCGACCCGCTCTCTGACCCGAGGCTCACCTCCGCGCACCCGGCCCTCGCCATGGCGTCCGCGAGCCGGCCGTCTGTCTTCCACGGGTAAAGGATGCACCGCCATGACACACCCGGCGCTTCGGCTGCAATTGCTTCGCAGAGTTCGCGAGCATAGGCACCGGGGAGATTGAATGTGTTGTCCACGAAATAAAAGCGCCTGATGCCGGCCGATGCGCATCGCCCGAGCCACCGCGCGACAGCTGCAGGTGAGCGCTTCCTGAGCACGCGTCCCTCTATAGCCGGCGTTGAGCAGTAGGAGCAGTCCATGGCGCAGCCGCGCCTGGTCTGTACCGGCATCCAGAACTCCCGCTCCCCGTATGCTTCCGGAGGGAGGATTTCCGGACCGGGGAGCGGATAATCATCGAGATCATCTATGAAGCTCCTGGTCCCCGCAGGCGCGGTCCCGGCGCGATGCAGGAGATACGGCCCGGCGGGGTCTGCGCCCGACATGATGCGCTCCACGAGCATCGGAAACGCGCGTTCTCCCTCGCCGGGCAGTCCCATATCCGCACCCAGAAAGTCCAGCGCACTCTGCGGGAATATGCTGTACCCGGCCCCGCCCAGAATGATCGGGGCCCGGGTAAGCAGGCGGCAGCGGTCAATGACTGTTTTTACGTCCCGGAGAAGAAAATGAACTCTTTCCATCCGCTGGTCGTCAATGTTACGGACGGAAACGCCGATAACATCGGGCCGCGATTCGGCAACCGCGGCATCGAGGGCTGACATCGGATCCGGATGGCACAACAGGTCAAGCAGGCGGACCGCATGACCGGCGCTCTCTGTCGCCGAGGCGACGCAGGCGAGCCCCAGCGGCCATGCCGCCATGTTGACGTCCTCCCTGTTGGCTGATATCAGGAGTACCCGGGCGGTCGCGTTGTTCCGCATCATGCTTCGCGTCCCGTTTCTGGGGCGCTGGGCCGGTTAGCCCGCCCCGCACGCATCACTTCTTCTCCAGCAGGATGGCGTGACTGCGCCAGATGGGCTGCGGGTGGCCGGCCACCGTGAAGCCGTTACGAAGGGCCATGGCAACCGACGCATCGAAGTCGTTGCGCTTTACATGGCCCTCCGGCTCGGCGAAGAGCACTCTGCCGCCACGCCTGAGGGCACGGTTGATCTGGACAAAGAGGGACTCCCGGTTCGGGATCTCGTGGAGCACTGCAAACAGGAGAAGGAAATCAATGGTTCCGGCGAGGTCGTCAATCCCGAGAGAATCCTCGGAGCAGAGACGGTAATTCATTACCGCCGATACACCGGCTTTCTGCGCCCGCTTCCCGAGATAGCCGAGCATCTTTTTTTGGACATCAATACACCCATTCCGGCCCGGCATCCGCCACAACCATGCCCTCCCTGACGTAGGGCGAAAGAATCCTGTGCGGGTCCTGTTTTATCTTACGCAGGGGATGCACCAGGATGAACCCGGCCCACCAGGGGCATATATGCGCCATAATCTTCTCCTATATATCATGTCTGCTTTATTTTTGCATTTCCATAAACTTCTCCATCCAAATACGGGCAGATGGGCGGGTCGAGAATACCTCTCCGATGCTCATGGCGGATAACGGGTTCACCATGAACATATGGGTCGCCTCCAATCAGTACTCCGGCCGGCGCGAACGCCGCATTACACCGGATGAATGAACATCAATGGCTGTCAATAGTAAGCCATTTTCATATATTTGTCAAGAAAAGCGCGGGCTGCGTAGCCCGCGGAATGCCGCGGCGTTAGAATAGATGCTACCGGTGACAGCGGATGAAGCGCTCCACCGACCGGTCATAAGTCCGCTCGACGTCGTTCGGAAAAAAACAGGCGGGGAGCTCCCCTGCCCCGCGATGGTACTGGATGCATTCACAGCACTTTCCCTTGCGCGAGCAGGGCTCGTACGAGCAGTTGCATATGGTCATGTTGTTTTTGAGATTATCGCAGGCCACGGGAAAATACCTCCGGTGCTTGATCGTCCGCTGCGGGGCTGCGGGCAGTTATCGGTCGTTCGCTTCCTCGCGCGGGCACGCGACAAGGTAGGTCAAACCCTCCCTCGTTCCGGTTACCCGCTGTTCGTGCATGTTATAATAGTTGCATATTACGTATCCGTTTTGATACATGACATGGTTTTTACAGGTTCTGCAATCGTCAATCTTCATACACCATCCTCGGAGATCAAATCGGCCGTCTTGAAGGGCCGTTCATTGCGCGTAATAAAAAATGAATAGTTGCCGCGGGAGGCTTTCCGTGTCAAGCAAATATAATGCAGAAGGGCCAAATCCTTCGACGCGGCCGCGGTCCGCCGCTGGCCCGGGACGCGGCGCACGCGTCACCCCGAAACGCGGGACACGCATTCCCTGATAACGGGATACGCCCTGATGGAATAATAGAGCGCCGCACCGTGCAG
>JAKJGD010000299.1 GCA_022704585.1 Spirochaetota bacterium
CTCTCGCACCCGTAGAAATAATCATAGCCTTCCCGTTTCATGAAAAAATCCTTCATGCCGATGAAATGCTCGCTCCCGGCCTGCGCGTGGATCGTGGTGTAACCCTTTTTTTTCAGGATGTTCGAGAGAAACAGGAAGCGGCAGGGTATCGGAATGCGGGATCCCCCGATGTTCTCGTCCAGGAGGTAGACGCCGGAACCCAGCGCGGCGATAAGCCCCCGTATGGTCGGGAAGCTGGCGTTGCGCATCCTCGTGAACGAGAAGGATTCATTCCCCATCTCGTTGATATGGCCCGTAAGGCCCCGGAGCCCGTGAAGCTCTTCTTTAAGAAAAAAATCGGACAGCGATTCGACGAATATGATGATAACGTTCGTGCCCGGGCGTATCGCCGGCCTGTTGTATGTTTTCCTGCGGGGATCCAGGTATATGCTTTTTTTCATGAGCGGGTACCGCTCATCCATGCTGTATAACAACTGTCCCCGCTCTTTGAATAAATCGATGATGGCCTTGTCCAGAGTGACCGGCTTCGCGCTCATGATCTTCGAAAGGAAATAATACGCGAACAGCGACCTGAAGAACTCCGACTCCGGCAGCCTGAGGTAGACGCGGGGGTCGGAGATATCGTTCCTGAACGCCTTCTCCGCGGTTTTTATCCGCTCGATCGACTTTTCCCGATCCATCAGCGTCTTTTTATCGACAAGCACGGAGATCGAGCCGTCACTGTTTTTTACCGGCTGCCGGTCACGCCCGTCGTCGCCCACAAGGCCGGACAGCCATACGCATACGGCCACCAGCAAGCCCAGGGCCAGCGCCGCTACCGCGTTCACCACGATCACGATTATTGACAGGCGCGCCTTCATGACCGTGCTCCTTCATCAACCCTGTCTGTATACAGATATATTTTACGCAGAATAGCAAACACGAGCGCGAAGATGGCCAGGACCGAAGCATATATCCCGAAGGAGAGCCAGGTTGTCAGGTACACGGTGCCATCGGAGTAGAAGGCGTGCGCCCAGAAATTGCTGTCCACGTGGGCACCGCCGAAGTACAGAGCGCCCCAGTCGAACATCCTGACGAACTCGGAGGCGAAGAAGAGGAAAAGAGCGAATCCAACGATGAATTTCCTGACGACAGGCCTTCTGAATACAATCAGCGAGATGCAGACGGCGCTCGAGTATATCAGGCTGGCTGCGCCATATTTCGCAGTAAGCCTGAGAAAATCACCGGAAACATCCTGTATCGAGTATATGGAACCGATCGCGATTATGGAGCAATGCCAGACGATAAAATACAACATCACCACGAATGTCAACGCGGCACTGGCGACAATAAGGCCCTTCTTTTCAATGAAAGTTGATTTAATGACATCAATACGACTGTTCATACAACACCATTTTCCTGCATCGGACGCAATTTTTAACCAGACGGTTAATTTTAAAATAATCAAGCAGCAATGTTTAACCATTCGGTTAATACTGTCAAGTACATTTTCATCTATTGCTGAAGCAGTCACCGGTAAAAAAAGATTGCCTAATTGCAGTTTCCTGCTACCATCCGTACACGGTGGTCATCGTTCCCCGGTTAACACCCGTCATGCAGTTAATCATTACGCCTGACCGGAGCGGCCGCATGGAATATCTTTATACCGAAGAGAACCTGAAAATGATTCTGGCCTCGCTGGAGCAGGCACCGAAGAAACACCGCACCTGCCCGATGTGCGCCCGGCTTTCAGGCATCATGGGCAATAACTCACTGCACCGCGGCCCTTCCGGGACCCTCACTCCCCAGACATCCGGTCTCGAGGAATTCATCCTGATAAAAAACTCATGGCACATACTCAAATGTCCGCTCTGCTCACGGCTTTACACGGACGAATACCGTTATGATCATCTGGTCGGCGGCCGCGAAGACGAATACCTTATTACCGGTATTGATTACACCGAGGCGCTCGAGCTGCTAAAGGGAATAAAAGCTAAAAAACTCACGAAAACGGGAGATACCTGGACCATTTCATTTTAACCTGATGCCGCGGGAAAAATCCGGCAAGGAGGAACCACTGATCAGAGGTGATAATCACCGGCCGCTTCCGGCTGGTAGATGATGTCCTCGATCACAAAATACTGCTCGCCGGCAGGGTTCTTCTTAACGACCGTGCCGATAGTGCTGCCAAGGAGCTCGGTACCAATGCCTGAAAACACGCTCAATGCATCCGTGCCTTTGCCCTCCCCGGGAAATACCAGCGAGTAAACCTCTTTTTTTCCGTTTCCGATATTTTTAGGACAGATCTTCGAATTCATCGTCACTATGTTCGGCCTGATATCACGGGGGTCAACAAGGCGGGAATGTTCCAGATCACGCTTCAGTTTTGCCGCAGTATTAGCGTCAAGTATGCCCGCCGCTTCCCTGCCATCAAGGATCCTGACGAGCCGTTCATAATCATTTCTGGTGAAAATCTTGCCCTTGCGCATATTCGATAACTTCGTTTTTCCTGCGATAAACGCCAGGACCCGGCGGGCCCCTGCGAATGATTAAAGCCGGATTGAGAACAAAGGAAACAACCTCTTCCAATGCAGATTAATACAATCCCGACCGGGCGCTGTCAACAGAATTTTCGGGGGGCCATTAATTTTCATCGCACCACAGCGGTTAGAAAAACGTACTGTTATGCGACATAATTAATGCACCGGGTCCATCCTTTTCCATTTGTAAAAAAATGCGGACGTGCGTCGCGCGGAAATCCCTGGACGGGATACGCTCTCGACGGGTCCGCAAACAGCCAGGGACCTGCCGAGAGCGAATCAATGCTTACTTTACTATGATGAAGTCCTTTTTCGGGGCGCCGCATACCTCACAGTTGGCCGGGACATTTTTATCGAACGTATTACCGCAAACCGGGCAAACCAGATATACATCAGGGAGCACCTTCATGTCATTTTTGTCAATCGCAGCGAGCGCGGCAGTGTACAACTCTTTATGCTTTTTTTCCACCTTGAAGGCTGCATCGAACGATGCGGCGGCATCACCCTTGTTCTCATCATTTGCCTTGTTGATAAATTCCGGATACATCGTTTCTATCTCATACGATTCGCCATTGATGGCATCCTGGAGATTTTCACGGGTCGATTTCACGGCAAATTGGGGGGTTATGGTATCCATCTTGACACCGGCAGCTTCCAGCACCTCGGTATGCTTTACCGCATGGATGGCTTCCGCCTTGGACGCAGCCTCGAACAGCCTGGCTATTTTGTCAAATTTCTCTTCCTTCGCCTTTTTCGCAAAGGCAGCGTATTTCACACTGGCCGTGGTCTCACCGGTAATCGCCTTTTTCAGATTATCCTCGGTACCTTGCTGCTTTTTACACCCGTTCACGGCCGCTGCTGCCACCGTCAAGCAGAGAACGCCAATCAGAATTTTGTTTTTCATCATATTCCTCCTTTTAATAAGCAGTTATTATTCCGGCACTAGCGATCCTCTCTTCCAGAGATCGCCCGTCCGCCATACTTATGCTATCCAAAGATAAAAAAAGCAAGATATTTTCCCCATAACCGACCAGCATTTCATTACTATCGTAACGAATGCAAAGAAAAGACTTGAAATAATGGTGCACCACAGGTATCATACAATCCAATCTGCAAATCTGCATCGAAGGAGCAAAATCATGAAAAAATACCTGCTCTTGCTGGTACTCCCTGTTTTTCTTTTTGCATGCGCCGAACTGCAAAACCTGATAGGGAAAAAACCCGAAGTAAGCCTCAAGCGGTTCGATATAGACTCAATCAGCCTGAAGGATATTACGTTCCTGTTCGAGATCGAGTTGAACAATCCTTATCCTGTCGGATTCAAGCTCGAGGACATCGGCTTCAACGTCCAGGTCGAAGGGAACCAGTTGTTCAAGACAAGGACGAAGAAAGGTGTAACGGTCAAGGCCAACGGAAGCGAGACCACGCCTGTCAAGGTCACCCTCGTATACGAAG
>JAKJGD010000300.1 GCA_022704585.1 Spirochaetota bacterium
CGGCGGAATCAAAACCGAGCAGGTCGTGCCAGTAGGGAATGTAGCCGAGGGCTCGCGCCGCGGACGCCAGCGCCATACCGATGCGGTAATGGCCGTATCCCATGCGGATGGTGCCGATAAACACGGCCTTGTCATACTGAATGGCTTCACCCTCTGTTCCGGAAAATACCTCCTTGAGTCCGATAAGGGGCCCCAGCACGGAGTTGTCTCTGGCCCGTAGCGGATACACGGCATCAGGGCGCGAACCATATTTCTTCTGAAACCTTTTCAGGGTCCGCGCGGCTTTTACACGCGTCCGTTCGCTGATGGGGACGCCATACAAGCCGCTTTGGGAGGGATATTCATTCGACATGGCGCGACACTATCTCCTTATCATGGGCGCAACGAAACAGTTTCTCGTCGCTCTGTTTTTTCTATCTTCTGTAACTGTCTGGCGCGGTCTCAAACAAACATGTTTCTACTCCCCAGGTAAAACGATATACGGGCGAAAGCAGGGACTGACTCCAGCGCACGATGAGGACCGATGTTGAACAATAAGAGTAAACCGCGCTGGCATCCCTCAATTAACCTGAATAAACCCAAACTATTGGCATATAAACACCAAGTAGGTAACTAAAATACTGCTTGACAAACAGTACACTTTCTGATACAATACCTTCTGAAGGTAATTATGTTACTTCAATAAAATATGAATCTTAGTGGAACACAAAAAACCGATGGCGCAAGGTCACGGCGTCGCGGAAGCGAATACCGACAACAAAGGGCAGGCATCCAACGTCACAGGAATAGTCTAGCCAATTGGAGAGCATAAGTCAATCTGTACCCCATGAACGGAGGTGGTCCGTCACACACAGCCGTGCACGGGTTTATAACCATGGCGGCTTCGACGCAGACCGGGATGATCTTTGGACTACTTTCCTGCGCAAAGGCTGCGACGACGGTTCGGGCGGCGGCAACCGCTCGCCCGAAACGTCTACGTGTATAGCAAGACGACTCAGACCAAGCCGTAGACTGGACAACGAACGGTGGCGGGACGGTTCCCTGTCCCGCCACGTCAGGAATACAACAGTCATGAAATTGACCATAAAACAACTGGTAAAGCGCATGCAGATGGGCTACCAGCCCCGGCAGGCCGTCAAGGCCGACAATGGGGGCACCCACTGGCTGATCCAGATGCGCGACCTGCAGGAGAACGGCACCCTCCGGCGCGAGAGCCTGACCCAGTTTGTGCCGGAGCGCGCGCCTGAGCCGTATATCGTCCGCGAGGGCGACGTGCTGTTCCAGGTGCGGGGCTGGAATCATTGGGCGGGTGTAGTGCGGGGGCTGGACCCCTCCACGCTGGCGGCGAACCATTTTTACATTCTACGCCCGGATACCGGCCGTGTACTCCCTGAGTACCTCGCATGGTATATCAACCAGGCGGAAGCCCAGCGCTATTTTCAGAAAGGCGCCCACGGCTCAGGAAATGTCACGGTCGTGCCTCGGGCCATCTTCGAGAGTCTTGAGATCCCCGTACCGTCCCTCGCGGTGCAGGAACACATAATTGCCCTGGACCGGCTCCAGTGGCGGGAACAGGAAGTGACAACACTACTGCAGACAAAGCGTGCCCAGTGGCTGCGCGCCCTTTGCCTGCGCGCGGCCAAAGGCCGTTCCGGAAACAAGGAGACTGATTTATCATGACCGACGCCCAAGTGGTAAAAGATATTCAAAACATCGTCTGGCGCGCGTGCGACACCTTTCGCGGCATTATCAATGCCAGTAATTACATGGACTACATCCTGACCATGCTCTTCGTGAAATACCTGAGCGACGTGTGGCGGGACCGCAAGGAAACCTACGAGAAGAAATACGGCGGTAACGCCGAACGGGTTCGGCGCGCGCTGGAACGGGAGCGTTTCGTCATGCCCACCATCGAGCTTCGGGACGGGTCGGGCAAAAAAGTCACGGACGCCTTTCCCGCCAGTTTCGACAGCCTCTATACGCGCCGGGGCGCGGACAATATCGGCGAACTCATCAACATGGTCCTGGCCGCGATTGAAGATGCGAACAAGGCCAAACTGGAGAAGGTGTTCCGGGACATTGATTTCAACAGCAACGTGCTGGGCGATACCCGGGAACGGAACCGGCGCCTGGTCCACCTGCTCCAGGATTTCAATGATCCCAAACTCGACCTGCGCCCGTCGCGCCTCCATGACCGCGATATCATCGGCGACGTGTACGAATACCTCATTGGCAATTTCGCCGCCGGCGCGGGCAAGAAGGCCGGCGAATTCTATACGCCGCCCCAGGTGTCCACGCTCCTGGCGCGGCTCCTCGCGCCGAAGTCCGGCGCGCGCATCTGCGACCCCTCTTGCGGTTCAGGCTCGCTCCTGCTCAAGGTGGGGCGCCAGGTGGCCGATGGCAATTACGCCCTCTTCGGACAGGAACTCAACGCCAGCACCTGGGCACTGTGTAAGATGAACATGTTCCTCCATGAAACCGACAGCGCCCGTATCGAGCGCTGCAATACCCTGACCGATCCGGCCCTCATCGAGGACGACCGGCTCATGAAATTCGATATCGTAGTCGCGAATCCGCCCTTCTCCCTGGACAAGTGGGGCGCCGAAAACGCCGCCGCCGACCGCTATGACCGCTTCAAGCGGGGCATCCCCCCGAAAAGCAAGGCGGACTACGCCTTCATCCTGCACATGATCGCCATCGCCCAGGCCGACACGGGCAAGGTCGGCGTCATCGTACCCCACGGCGTATTGTTCCGGGGCGGCAGCGAAGGCAAGATAAGACAGGCCCTGATCGAAGAAAACCTGCTGGACGCCGTCATCGGCCTGCCCGCCAACCTCTTCTTCGGCACCGGCATCCCCACGGCCATCCTCGTGTTCAACCGCGCCCGCAAAACGAAGGATGTCCTCTTCATCGACGCCAGCCGGGACTACCAGGACGGCAAAAATCAGAACTTTCTGCGGGAGGCGGATATCGAAAACATTATCAAGACCTACAAGGCCTATAAGACGGTCGAGAAATACGCTTACCGCGCCGCCTTCGACGAGATTCAGGAGAACGACTTCAACCTGAACATCCCCCGGTACGTGGATACCTTTGAGGAGGAGGAAGAAATCGATATTGCCGCGGTACAACAGGAGATTGAGGACTTGGAGAAACAACTGGCAGAGACAAGGAAGGAAATGGCGAACTATTTGCATGAACTCGGGTTTATAAAATCATGAAGCGGGAGCGTATGGTTTTGTATCACCACAGAGACACAGAGGACACAGAGAATAAAAAACTTGAAATGCAATTAATCTGTGCCCTCTCTACTGTTGCGATAAATCTTATCCCTGCTTTTCTTCTCTGTGTTCTCTGTGCTTCTGTGATAAATCTTATTCCTGCCTTTCTTCTCTGTGTCCTCTGTGTCTCTGTGGTAAAAGTTACTAAACCTGCA
Source organism: Spirochaetota bacterium (assembly GCA_022704585.1). Next base: position 3,437 of record JAKJGD010000300.1, read on the forward strand.
AGAGACGAAGGAGATGGGTATGCATCCACCTGAATCGGAAATTCTGATTTATCAACCCGAAGATGGGAAAACCCGGATCGAAGTCCGGCTGGACGAGGGGACGGTCTGGTTGAACCAACTGCAACTGGTCGACCTGTTCCAGAGCACCAAGCAAAACATAAGTCTTCATATAAGAAATATTTATGCGGAAGGGGAACTTGCCGAGGACGGAACTGTCAAGGAATACTTGACAGTTCAAAGCGAGGGGACCCGGCAGGTAGAGCGCTCGATCAAATACTATAACCTGGATGTCATTATTGCCGTCGGTTACCGTGTGCGGTCCCAGCGTGGTACCCGGTTCCGTCAATGGGCTACCGCGCGCCTGAGCGAGTACCTGGTAAAAGGTTTCGTGATGGACGATGCGCGGCTCAAGAACCCGCCCGGTCCCGGCGTTCCGGACTATTTCGATGAAATGCTCGAGCGCATCCGGGATATCCGGTCGGCCGAGCGGCGCATGTATCTGCAGGTACGCAATATTCTCGCCCTCGCTGCT
>JAKJGD010000301.1 GCA_022704585.1 Spirochaetota bacterium
CGATCTTCACGATCTCGATCTCGGGCATCGCGGCGCCGCCATAGCGCCTGGTGAGGGTGTGGAGCCTCATGAGCCCCCGCTCACACGCGTAGAGCGTCTCCACCGCCGGTGTCGCCGAGCCCATGACCAGGAGGGCCTTCTCCGTCCTGCTCCGGTAGAGCGCCAGGCGGCGCGCGTTGTAGCGCGGGGTGCTGTGCTCCATGTACGAGCCGTCATGCTCCTCGTCTATGACGATCATGCCCAGTGCGGGGCACTGGAGAAACACGGCCGAGCGGGTTCCCACGGCCACGCGCGCCTCGCCGCGGTAGAAGCGGAGCCAGTTGCGGAGCCGCTGGTTCGGGGTCAGGTGGCTGTGGTACACGATCATGTCCTCGCCGAAGACCCCGGAAAGCCGCTCGAAGAGCATTGAGGAGAGGGATATCTCCGGCACCAGGTATATGACCGAGAGGCCTTCGGCGATGAGGCGACGGGCTGCCTCGATATAAATCTCCGTCTTGCCGCTCCCGGTGACCCCGAATATCAGATGCGCGAGCCCCCCCTTTTCGCGCGACGCCATGATGCTTTCGTACACGGCCTGCTGCTCGTCGTTGAGCGAGACAGGACCGGCAGCAGCGACCGGCGGCGGCTCTTTCATGCGCTTTGACGGCGAGAGGCCGGAGGGGAGCGCCATTGCCAGCGCCTCTCCCACCGACGATGCGTAGCTCGAGGCCGTGTAGCGGGCCAGGTCCACGAGCCGGCCGTCGAAGACCGGCTCCCCGTCAACGATGCCCGCGATCTCTTTCACCTCGAACCCCTGCGGTTCCTCATCGTGGACGCGGTGAACGTACGCGATCATGTTCCTGCCCGCGAAATTGACCTTCACGCGCGAGCAGGGGAAGACCGTCATGCCGTCCGGCACGCGGTAGGTAAAGCTATCCTCCAGGGGATAGCCGAGATAAACGTCTGCGAACATGGGCATTATTCCGGTCCGTAACGGGCGAGCCTGACCATAGCATGGAGAGACATAATTAGTCAATGTAAAAAACGCTCCGCACCGGCGGGAGGGGTGCATCAAATTGTAATTGACAGACTGCCGGTTTCCGCGAAATGAGTGGAGAAAAGCGAAGTGAGGCCCGCCCATGAATCTTCTTGAAAAAATCGAACAGGAAATGAAAACCGCCCTCAAGTCCGGCGACTCCGTCAGGTCTGAAACGCTGAAGATGATCAAGTCCGACATTTCGTACGAAAAGGGAAAGACCGGCAAGGACATTACCGACGAGCTGGTGCTCGAGATCGTCGGCCGCTCGGCGAAACGGCGCCGCGAATCGATAAAGGAATTCCAGAAGGGCGGCCGCCAGGACCTCGTAGACATTGAAACGAAACAGCTTGCCGTTGTCGAGGAGTTCCTCCCGAAGCAGATGACCGAGGAAGAGATCGACGCCCATATTACGAACAAGCTGGCCGCCCTGGGGACCATAACCCAGAAGGAGATCGGCCGCGTCATGGGCGAAATCATGAAGGAGCTGAAGGGAAAGGCGGACGGCAGTGCGGTCAAAGCCATATTATCCAAAAAAATCGGCGGCAACTAGCATCCTCCTGCTCCTGGCCCTGCTGGCGGCACCCGCCATGGCCTATGGACAGACGGATGCCGGGCGGCAGGTCGGGGAGAATACCGGCAAGAAGACCGGCCGGCTGGACCTGGAAAACGGGTTCCAGCGTTATTTCTTCTATACCCGTTACCAGATCGGCGGAATGACCTATTCGAGGAACGGCGCGCTCCCCTACCACCTCCCGATCAGCGAGCTCAGGTTCCCCATCGAGGTGTTCATGTTCTACGCGAACCTGAACCTCACCTTCATCGACCGGATCACGATCCATTTCAACGTGCGCAAGAACATCCATAACAGGGCCGGCATTATGAAGGACACCGACTGGGTCCCCTTTCCCGGCGTGAAAACCATTTACTCTGAAAGCACGGCCCGGCTCAATGCGATCTTCACCGAGGCGGACCTGTCGGTGAGACTGTTCACGGTCTCCTTTTTTTCGTTCGTTCTGGGCGCCGGGTTCTCGCACCAGTATTTCTATTACTGGTGCAGCGACACGACGCAGACAAGCATCTACAGCAGCGCGCCCCCTTACATCGGCCCCCCGTCGTATATAAGGATACCATGCAAGGTAATCACCTACGATCTCCGCTACTACATGGCCACGATCCAGGTCACGCCGGTGTTCACCTTCAAGGAAGGGTTCGAGATCGCGCTGGCTATACGCTTTTCCCCTTACCTCAGGACGCGCGACATTGACGACCACATTTTACGGGGCAAAAAGTCCGCAGGTAACAGCACGGGTTCCGCGTTCATGCCCTTCCTCCGGATACGCTACCTGTTCCCCTGCAGGGTCTTCCTTGCTGCACAGCTTGACTATCTCATGCTCAACACAAAGGGGACCCAGACGCAGTCCTACTACCTGCCGGTCCCGGAAGCGAACGGTATCCCCGGATGGTACGCGCGAACGGAAACAAGACTGAAAAGCGAACAGCTCTCAGTGGGCCTCGGCGCGGGCTGTTCCTTCGAATTTTAGGGGGCGGGATTTGCGGATCCGTCAGGCGAGGCTGAGCTCCTTGACTTTTGCCATGACGAGCTTAAGCGTGCTCCAGGCCGGCCGCTTCAGGTCCGGGTTTCTAATGAGAGTGATGGGGTGCTCGATGTTGTACCAGAAGATGTCGCCGCTCCCCTTGACTATCCTCTGGAGCGGAATAATGTCCCCGAAAACGATCACGATACGCGGCCGGATGAACTCGACCTCCCTATCAATGATCCGTTCGCAGTTTTTCACTACCTGGCTCGGCTTGACGAGCGGGTCCTTGATATCGCATTTTACCAGGTTGGTCACATAGCAGTCCTGGAAGGATATCCCCGCCGCCTGGAGCATCTTCTTCAGCATGTCGACCGATTCCTTCTTCAACACCTTTCTTTCCAGCATGTTCACAAGCTGGGGCGCGTTGAGTATCACCATGATGCGGTTGGTCCCGGTCCCGATACCGAACTTCTTTTCCTCTATGCCGGCGCACTGGCTGCATGAATCGATAATGCTCCTGATGTCATCTTCCCGCGCCCGGGTCCCCGCCTGCTCCTCGCGGCAGAGCCACCCGGCGATGCGGTCCCGCTCCTCATCCCCCCTGAACATGAGCAGCCGGGAACGGAGCCATCCGTTCTTTAAAAGGGCCGAGATGTCGCGATAGAGGGCTTCCCTGTCCACGCCGGGCCTACAGCCTGTCGATGTTGATGTTGTATTGCTTGATCTTCCGGTGGAGGTTCGTCCGCTCGATGCCGAGCTCCTTGGCAGCGAGGGTTACGTTCCGGTCGTTCTTTTTCAGAACCTTGACGATCAGGTCCTTCTCGAACTCCTCGCGGGCCTTCTTGAGGGACGATATGTCCTTGGTGATCATGTCGTCGTAATCGTACGCTTCCATGTGTTTGAGAATATCATCCTTGCCGATCTCCTCGCCCGGCACCATGATGGAGAGACGCTCGATCACGTTTTTCAGCTCGCGCACGTTTCCCGGCCAGGAATGCTTCATCAGCTCCTTCATACCGGTATCGTCTATCTGCTTGAGGCCGATCCCGTGTTCCTCCGAGAATCGCTCGAGGAAGTAGTTCACCAGCACGGGAAAGTCCTCCATGCGCTCGGTGAGGGTCGGCATGTGTATGGGAATTACGTTCAGGCGGTAATAGAGGTCCTCCCGGAACGTGCTCTCTTCCACGGCCTTCTTCACGTCCACGTTGGTAGCCGCGATGACGCGCACGTCGACGGTGATCGTCTCGTTGCCGCCGACCCGTTCGAACTGGTTCTCCTGGAGCACGCGGAGCACCTTCGCCTGCGCCGACGCGCTCATGTCGCACACCTCGTCAAGGAACATGGTTCCCTTGTTGGCCATCTCGAACTTGCCCATGCGGCGGTTGATGGCGCCCGTGAACGCGCCC
>JAKJGD010000302.1 GCA_022704585.1 Spirochaetota bacterium
TACGATGCAGAACAGGATAAAGGATATGAACGCAACTACGCTCTTATGTCGTATTATGAATTCCACTTCTCTTTATATCTCTTCGACGCTAATATATACGAACCGCATGAAGGGCAGACGCTTTTTTTCCCGGGGGAAAATGCCCGTCGCGCTATTTCAGGTTCGCCCGATACAGGTGCTTCAATTCCTCGAGGAACTTGCCGGCTCCCAGTACAACGCAGGTGAGCGGATTTTCCGCCAGGATGACGGGAACTCCCGTCTCCTTGCTGATGTACTTGTCCAGGCCTTTCAGGAGCGAGCCGCCGCCCGTCATGACGATGCCGCGCTCAACGATGTCCGCGGCCAGCTCCGGCGGCGTCTTCTCGAGCGCGTGCTTGATGCCGTCAAGCACCTGGTCCACCGGCTCCTTCAGGGCCTTGCGCACCTCGGTCGAATCGATCTCGAGGGTGCGGGGCAGGCCGGAAATGGCGTCGCGGCCTTTCAGCTCCATGGTCTCGATCTTCTTCTCGGGGAACGCGTTGCCGAGACGGAATTTCACTTCCTCCGCCATACGCTCGCCGATCACCAGGTTGTACTGGGTCCTCATGTATTTGATGATGGCCTCGTCGAACTCGTCCCCGGCGATGCGGATCGAGTCCGCGATAACCATGCCGCCCAGGGATATGACGGCGATCTCGGTGGTGCCCCCGCCAACGTCAACCACCATGTGGCCGGCCGGTTCGTGGATGGGGATGTTCGCGCCGATGGCGGCGGCAAGCGCCTCTTCTATCAGAAATATCTCGCGGGCCCCGGCCTGTTCGGCCGACTCGCGGACCGCGCGCTTCTCGACCTCGGTAATGCCCGACGGCACCCCGATAACGACCCGCGGCCGCACCAGGGTCTTCCGCTTGTGGACCTTTGTGATAAAAAACCGTATCATCTTCTCGACGGTCTCGAAGTCGGCGATAACCCCGTCTTTCATGGGCCGGATCGCCACGATGTCACCCGGCGTCCTGCCGAGCATCCGCTTCGCCTCGTGGCCCACCGCCAGGACCCTGCCGGTGCTGGTCTGCACCGCCACGACCGAGGGCTCGGAGAGTACGATCCCCTGCCCCTTCACATGCACCAGGGTATTAGCGGTACCGAGATCGATACCCATATCGTTTGAAAACATGCCATAAAACGAATCAAGAAACATGCAAATACTCCTGTGAGTGGCCGCGTTATTTGTGCCGCGACTCGAAAATTATCGCCTTTATATAGGGTTTCCCCCCGCTTACGACGGGGGGAAACCGGTATGTACATAATTACCGCCGGGGGTTCCCGGTGCCTGTGACACAGACATTTCTACTACAATAAGCGGATTTTTTGTCAAGTGATTATCCTTAATAATAGAAATAAATAGACCCGCTGTGCATTTTTTCTATTTTTCCATCCCGCATCCGGAATAGCGGTATTGAGGGGCCGTGAGCACCCCCGCACAGAACAGGCTTGAAGAGGTTCTATCATACTACCACACGGTCGGGCGGTTTATTCAAATAGTCCCAAGCAATTCCTTTACTTCGGTGTTGGCCCCCTCTGTCGTAAGGACCTCGCTCCATATGGCCCTGGCCTTGTCCTTCGCCCCCATCGCCTGGTAGTTCTTCCCCATCCATATCTTGGGCAGGGTGTCCTTTTGATCGAGCTGCAGGGCCAGGGTGAACTGGTCGAGAGACTCCTTGAACAGTGACTGGTTGAAGTATATCTTGCCGAGGTTTACGTATACGAGCTTCTGTATGGCCGGATCAGTGGTGCGCGTAAGAACGTTCTTGTAGCTCATGATGGCGCCGGTGTACTTTTTCGCGACACGCTCGGCCGTCGCGTACAGGAGAAGGCCCTGGATATTGTCTTTCACCATGCCGTAATCCGACAGGAACTTGAGCCCGTAATCCTCGCGCTTGTTCATGATATTTAATATGGAATAGAACCGGATGTTTTCCACGTCCTTCGCCTTGACGGTTTCGCCGGTTTTCTCGATCATTTCGAATATCTCTGCCGGGGTGTAATACCCGGAATAGAGGCCCGCCTTGGCCGTCATGAAGGCATAAGAATCGTCCAGCGTGCCGTTTCCCAGGGCCGCTCCCTTCTTTAAATCCCTGATGGCGTGTAAAAACGCGCGCCGGGCCTCGGGGTTGATCTCCTGCATCCTGTCATTGATGTACATCTCGGAAAAATTACCGGGAAGGTAGGTCACGCCGAGCAGGTAGTAGACCTCCCCGGATATGAAAAACGCGTCCGGGCTGACCTGGTGCTCTTCCTTGTACCGCTCGAACGTATCAGCCAGGTCCGCCAGGGATTCACGCTTTTTCAGCGGGTCCTTGATGTGCCGCGCCGCTTCCACGGTCGCGTAGAGCTTGTTGCGGTTGTATTTCCAGAACGCCAGATGCTCATGATACCTGATCGCCAGAAAGATACCGGCCCCGAGTATGAGCAGTGCGGCGATCAGCTTGTACGGGCCGGTATTACGCCGCTTGCTCTTGTATCTGTCGTACATCTATGATGATCTCCTCACAAACTCACGGAAAGCATCGCCCATGGCCGTTAACGGCGCGCCGCCCGTTTCAAATATGAACAGCTTGACCGATTCGCTCCCGCCGATGAACAGGGCAATGTGCCGCTCCCCGATTTTCAGGTCGCGGACGCGGTGGAAGTCATACCGGTACATTTTTTTACCCATGTAAAAGCTGATCCCTTCCTTTTCTAACGCGAGATGTCCGCTGCCGAGCCGGCGTATCTTGCGGTATTTTTCGAGGCTGGGATCGATGGTCCCGGATTCGCTGGCGTAATCAATGACTTTGGAGCTGTCCTCATACAGGACGGCTTTCAGCTCCGGCTTCTGCCCGGAAGGGGCGGACTGGACCGTCCGCTCGGTGCGCCGGGGCCGGGGCTCGTCCTGCCGGGTGCCCGCGCCCGCGAGGGGAGACATCCCGCCCCGCTCTTCCTGTGTCGGCCCGCGTCCGGCAGGAGCCGCGCTTTTCCGCAATGGCGCCGCCTGCTGCCGTACAGGGTCATTCCCCCTGGGCACGGCGGGAGCGGATTCAACAGCCGGGGTATGCGCAGGCGCCTCCCGGCGCTTTTTTGCGTCCAGCATGATCGAATAGAGGAAAATGAGTATCCCCAGGAATATCAGCACCAGAGAAAGATAAAGCATGGCACCCCGACCTTGTGAGCATGGTCAAAATAATCTTTCAGCAGTTTGCCGTTTTTGGCAGACTGCCGAGCGATACAAGGATGTATCGCCATTTTTCGAGTCTTCAGCCTGGAAAAATGTGAGGTTTTTGGAATTCACTTCCTAAAACCGGCCCTGAAAAACTCCATGGAAGGAGTTTTTCAGGTAACTCTTAAATGATCGACACCGAAACAAGCCCTGTCAAGATTTTTTTATCGGGAGTGAGGAATGTGGGCGCTTATACCCGGGGTCAGGCGATCTTCCAGAGTCCGACCTTGAGGTAGGCGTCCGCGGCGCGCGTAAAATCGGACGATTCGTTCGCGAAAAACTCGAGCCTCCACGATGCGGGATGGAACGAGCGGTATTCCCCGGCCGATATGGAGAAGGAATTGACCGATGTCAGGGCATGCCCCCCGGGCGCGAGGTCGGCAAGCAGCGCCAGGGAGGCGGCGTAGTCCCGCCGCGAGGAGAAGGAGCGCTGCCGGTTCCGGGAAAAGGTCGGCGGATCGAATATCACGAAGGAAAAGGTCCTCCCTTTTTTCCGAAACCGCCTGGCCCATTCGAGGGAATCGCCATAGACAAAGTCCCGTTCGTCAACCCGTATGCCGTTCAGCCCGTAATTGGTCTTCGCGCGCTCCAGCACGGCCCGCGACAGGTCGACATTGACGGCGCCCGTGATGCCGCACCTGGCAGCATGCACGGAAAAGAGGGCGGTATAGCTGAACAGGTTAAGCATCGTATCGTCCGGGGCGTAATACGGCGTGAGCCGG
>JAKJGD010000303.1 GCA_022704585.1 Spirochaetota bacterium
TTCCGCCGGAGATACTCGACAAGCCGGCCCCGCTTACCGCCGGCGAGTGGAACATCATGAAGTCCCATTCCTTTCACACCTGGCGCCTGCTTGGCTCCCTCCGGGGCCTGGACACGATCTCCCGGTACGCGTCGTCGCACCACGAGAGGATCGACGGCAAAGGGTACCCCTTTCATTACTCCGGGGACCAGATCGGTGTTGGAGAGCGCATCGTCGCGGTGGCCGACGTGTTCACGGCGCTTATCGAGGACAGGCCGTACCGCGCCGGGATGACCCGCGAACAGGTCTTTCGCGTGCTCGAGGACATGAGAAAGGAGAACGCCCTTGACGGCGACTGTATCAGTGTCCTGAAAAACAACTATCCGGCGATACTGGGGACCATGGCCGCGGCGGAACGCGAGGTCATGGAGGAATACGAGGCCATCATAAAAGAGTGAGGCGCGTTCCCGGGTTTGAGCGCCGCCCGGCGCGGGACAGGGAGAGGGGGGACTGTTTTTTTATTCGTGGCATGCAATAAGCCGCTTGCTTTTCCGGCCCCATATATTTTCCTGGTTCACCATGCATCGCCGTGGGCGCCGAGGCGAACCTTCTTGCCGTACTCGCATGACCCGGTTTTACAAATACTGCAATCAGGCGGATGACAGATGATCACTGTTTCAGACGTTACGCTCGCTTTCGGCAAGCGGGTCCTTTTCAAAGACGTTAACATCAAGTTCACCCCCGGCAACTGTTACGGGCTCATCGGGGCGAACGGCTCGGGCAAATCGACGTTTCTCAAGATCCTGTCGGGAGAGATCGAGCCGAACGCGGGCACCGTCGCGTACGGCCCCAACGAGCGGATCGCGATGCTTCAGCAGAACCAGTTCGCCTTCGACGATTACGATGTGCTTGATGCCGTGATAGTCGGTCATGCGAAGCTGTTCGATGTTCTCCGGGAGCGTAATGCCATATACCTGAAAGAGGATTTTTCCGGGGAAGACGGCCACCGCGCGGCCGAGCTCGAGGAGATGCTCGACGCGATGAACGGCTATGAAGCCGAGTCGGACGCGGCAAGCCTCCTCGGCGGCCTGGGAATCGGCGAAGACCTGCACAGGAAAAAAATGAAGGAGCTCGAGGGCGGGCAGAAGGTCCGCGTGCTCCTGGCGCAGGCGCTGTTCGGCAATCCCGATGTCCTTCTCCTCGACGAGCCGACCAACAACCTGGACCTGGAATCGATAAACTGGCTGGAGAACTTCCTCTACAATATCAATAACACGGTCATCGTCGTGTCGCACGACCGTCACTTCATGAACAAGGTGTGCACGCATATCGCTGATATCGACTACGGGAAAATCCAGGTCTTCGCCGGGAACTTCGATTTCTGGGCCGAGGCGAGCCAGCTCGCCATGAAGCAGAAAAAGGAAGAGAACCGCAAAAAGGAAGACAAGATTAAGGAGCTCCAGTCGTTCATCGAGCGTTTCAGCTCCAACGCTTCCAAGGCGCGGCAGGCCACCTCGAGAAAAAAGCTGGTCGAGAAGCTTACCCTGGACGAAATTCCGGCCACCTCCCGCCGTTTTCCCTACGTCGCGTTCAAACCCGAGCGGGAATGCGGAAAGATGGTGCTGACGATAGAGAACCTCTCCAAAACGATAGAGGGAGAGCCCGTGCTGAACAACTTCAGCCTTACCGTCAACCGGGGGGACAAGATAGCCTTTGTCGGGCAGAACAACCTGGTGAAAACGGTGCTCTTCGAGATTTTAATGGATGGGATGAAGCCTGATGCGGGTCATTACAAATGGGGCGAGACCATCACCGCCGCGTACTTTCCGAAAGAGAACGGCGCTTATTTCGACAATAACCTGACCCTGATCGACTGGCTCAGGCAGTTCTCGACCGAGAAGGACGAAACCTTCGTGCGGGGCTTCCTGGGAAGGATGCTGTTTTCCGGGGACGATTCGCTGAAAAAGGTGAACGTCCTTTCCGGCGGAGAGAGGGTCCGCTGCATGCTTTCGCGGATGATGCTCTCCGGCGCCAACGCGCTCATCCTCGACGAGCCGACGAACCATCTGGACCTTGAGTCGATCACCTCGCTCAACAACGGCCTCATCAATTATTACGGGGTGCTCCTCTTCGCCTCGCATGACCACCAGTTCGTCGATTCGATCGCGAACAGGATCATCGAGATCACCCCGAACGGCGTGATCGACCGCGTGATGCGGTTCGACGAATATATCGAGAACGAGGACGTGCGCCGGATCAGGGACGGGATGTACCACGGGCATCTGCGATTGAGCATATAGTTCTTTGCGCACCGGTCGGCGCGGAGTTGCCGGTCGATGTCATTCCCGCGAAAGCGGGAATCCATTGGTCGGCATGATTGATTGTCATGTAAGAGATTTTCAGCTTGAGACGGTTCGGTTTCGCCGGATCGGCAAGGTTGCCCGTATAGTAAAAGGCGACGTTTTCAGCGTCGCCTTTATACTGTCATTGTGCCGGTTTTTTCATGGCTTCCCCTCTCCCCGGGGGAGAGGGGCCGGGGGTGAGGTCGTCACCACGCTCCCGTGGCCAGGTACTCGTTGATCGCCTTCGCGGCCTTGCGGCCCTGGCCCATGGCCAGGATGACCGTGGCCGCGCCCAGCACTATGTCGCCGCCGGCAAACACCCCTTTTTTGCTCGTCTTGAGCGTCTCCTCGTCCGCTATGATGTTGCCCCACTTCGTGACGTTGATGTCCGGGGAGGTCTGCGGGATGAGCGGGTTGGACGCGTTCCCGATCGCCACGATGCAGGCGTCCACCGGGATCACGAACTCGCTGCCTTTTATGGGCACGGGCCTGCGCCGGCCGGAGTCGTCCGGCTCGCCCAGCTCCATGCGGAGGCACTCGACCCCGGTGACCCATCCCTTCTCGTCGCCGATGAAGCGGAGCGGGTTCTGGAGCAGGTTGAGCTTCACGCCTTCTTCCTCGGCGTGGTGCACTTCCTCTTTCCGGGCCGGCATTTCCTCTTTCGAGCGGCGGTATACCAGGTACACGTTGTCCGCGCCCAGGCGGAGCGCGGTGCGCGCGGAGTCCATGGCCACGTTGCCGCCGCCGAACACGGCCACGTTCTTCGCGCGTAAAATAGGCGTGTCCGTGTTCGGAAACGAGTACGACTGCATCAGGTTCGCGCGGGTGAGGTACTCATTGGCGGAGTAGATGCCGTTCAGGTTCTCGCCCGGTATGTTCAGGAAGACCGGCAGGCCGGCTCCGGTTCCCACGAAGACGGCGTCGTAGCCCTCCTCCATGAGCTCGTCTATGGTGTGTATCTTGCCGATGACCATGTTCATTTTAACTTCAACGCCCATGCGGACGAGGTTGTCCACCTCGCGGCCCACGATTTTCTTGGGGAGGCGGAACTCGGGGATTCCGTAGGCCAGCACTCCGCCGGGCTTGTGGAGCGCCTCGAAGATCGTCACCCGGTGGCCTTCGCGGCGGCAGTCGGCCGCGACGGTAATGCCGGCCGGGCCGCACCCGATGATGGCTATTGCTTTGCCCGTCTCCTTCTTGATGACGGGGACGGACGCGTCCGCCTGGCTCATCTCCCAGTCCGCGACGAAGCGCTCAAGCTTGCCGATCTGGATCGCGAGGTCCACGGACTTGAGGCTCTTGCCCACGGTGCAGGGCTTCTGGCACTGCTCCTCCTGCGGGCAGACCCTCCCGCACACGGCCGGCAGGACGCTTGTTTCCTTGATGACGGCGATCGCTTCGCCGAACTTTCTTTCGGTGATGAGCTTGATGAACCCGGGTATGTTGATCGCGACCGGGCAGCCCTTTACGCAGGGCTCGTTCTTGCACTGGAGGCAGCGCTCGGCCTCGGCGACCGCCATCTCCTCGGTGAAGCCCAGCGGCACCTCGTTGACGTTGCGTATCCGCTCTTCCGGTTTTTGCTCGGGCATCTTCTGCAGGGGCAGGGCGAGTCGTTCCTTATTGGTC
>JAKJGD010000304.1 GCA_022704585.1 Spirochaetota bacterium
GTTGGGATCGATGAACGCGAAAGCCAGGGTCAGGCACATCAGGGCTATGAAGATGTTCCACATACCTTTCTGTGCATACTGGGTGCAGATCTTGACGACCGTTTTGGAGTCCTCGAGATCGGCCTCGGCCTTGTTCAGGTTCAGGTTCTTTTTGATGAACTCGACCGCCCGGTACGCGCCCGTGGTGACCGCCTGCATCGAAGCGCCGGCGAACCAGAAGATCACAGCGCCGCCGCAGATCAGCCCGAGGAGGACCGGTGCGTCGGTAAGGGAGACATTCAGCATGTTCTTGCTCTTGAGCAGCAGGATGATCGCGAAGATCATGGTCGTCGCCCCGACAACAGCCGTTCCGATGAGAACCGGCTTCGCGGTAGCCTTAAAGGTGTTGCCCGCGCCGTCATTGGCTTCGAGGAAGTGTTTGCCCAGCTCGAAATTGGGATCAAAACCGTAGTCTTTTTTAATCTCTGCATTAATATTGGGAATCGCTTCGATCTGTGACAGCTCGAAGATGGACTGTGCGTTGTCCGTAACGGGACCGTAGCTGTCGACCGCTATGGTAACAGGACCCATGCAGAGGAAACCGAAGGCCACCATGCCGAACGCGAAGATCGATGCGAAGGGACCCATGACATCGGCCAGGCCGAAGGTGCTGGTGATGAAGGCACCCGCCATGAGGCCGGCGATCAGAAGGCCCATCCAGAAGGCGCTGAAGTTACCGGCGACGATACCGGAAAGGATCGTAAGGGACGCCCCGCCTTCGCGGGTCGCGGTAACGATCTCGTTAACGTGCTTCGACTTGGAGCTGGTGAATATCTTGGTAAACTCGGGGATGAGCACAGCGGCGAGGGTTCCGCAGCTGATGATCAGGGCCAGTTTCCACCAGATGCCCGGATATTCGGCAAATTTGATGACCGTTACGTCTGCGGGGAACGCAAATGCCAGGTTTTTCCAGATCTCGGCATTGTTCTTTATGGCGTCCGCGGTAAGGGTAAGGTCAAGGTTACCCAGCAGCAGGTAGCTCATACCGAACGATACGCTGATGCAGAGGATCGCGGCGATCCATATAAGCCTCATGAGGGGCTCTTCGAAATCGAATTCAGTTTTGCCTTTATACTTGATCGTGGAAATCGCCTGGTTCACGAAATATGAACAACCAGACAGGAAGTCCATGAGGAACCGCATTGCGAAGATCCAGACGATGAGCTTCGACTGGAGCTCGGCCTGGAATGTTTTCGCGATGGCGTCGATGACTTCCTTGCTTGCATCGGCTATGCCGATACCGGCCAGGACTTTCACGATATCCACCCGGCCCATGATGTCGGGAACGGTGATGGCCAGCGTGATGAAGGAAATCAGGGCAACGCCGGTAACGCCGTAGGTCTCGAAACCGTCAGCCGTGGGGCCGACGCTGTCGCCGGCGTTGTCACCGGTACAGTCGGCTATAACGCCCGGGTTCCGCGGATCGTCTTCCTTGACTTTAAAGACGATCTTCATCAGGTCGGAGCCGATGTCAGCGATCTTCGTGAAGATACCCCCTGCGATACGAAGGGCAGACGCGCCCAGGGACTCGCCGATGGCGAAGCCGAGGAAGCAGTACCCGACGATGTTGCGGGGAACGAACAGGAGGATGATAACCATCATGACCAGTTCGAGTGAAATCAGGAAGAGGCCGACGCTCATGCCGGCGCGGAGCGGGATGTTAACCACGTTCCAGGGTTTCCCTTCAAGGGACGCGAAAGCCGTACGGGCGTTGGCCAGGGTGTTGACCCGGATGCCATACCACGCAACCGAGTAGGAGCCGCCCATGCCGATGACCGAGAAGAGCAGTATCTGGAGAAGAACAGGAACCGCCTCGCCTTTCATCACGATGAAGTAGAAAGCCATTGCCACGGCGATAAATGCGAACAGCATGAGGAGAAACTTGCCCTGCTGCAGCAGATAGGTCCGGCAGGTCTGGTAAATGATCTCTGCGACTTTGAGCATGGACACGTGGGCTTTTTCCTTTTTAATCATGAAGAACTGGAACAAGCTGATGCCCAGGGTACCGCATATAACGAGCGCACCATAGAAAAGAAGCTGCCATGCGGTTATGGTTACGCCGAACAGTGTATAGCTGCCGGCATGCAGATCCGGAATCGCAAGATCCGCTTCACTGGCGAAAACTTGGGTCGCCAGCGACAGGATTAATCCTGAGAAGAATAATCGTTTTAAAACCTTCAAAGTTTTAACCTCCGTAATGGTTGTTTAAGTATATGTCAAGGCATCAACTCTTGATACCGGAACTCTAATTATTCTTCCTCATATACCGTCTATCAGCAAGGTATCCGGGAAGCTACTTTCATTCAGATGCAAAGAGGGTGCATCTTTTCTCTTATATTTATTATCCATTTTCAGTGTTTTTTTTGATTTTTGATGCGCTTCAGATATGTTTTAAAACTTAAAAAGGCCTCCGATTCAGTGCAGACTTTGAGAACTTTTCATTTCCATAAGCGAAAATCGGCCTATAATGTCAACTAATTTTAAACCGGTTGGCATCCCTCAATTTTGTGATAATGTCAGCTTTTGTGGGTCCCCGGGCCCGGCATTGCGTTGCTGTCTCGCCCGATAAATTCCTCGAAATGATACCACTGGACCGGGTACTGCCGCGCCTTTTCAGCGAGAATGTCAGCGTATTGCTGGGCGGATTCCTGCACGGCGCTGTCCCGGCCGGCGCGTGTAGAGGCCGCAACCCGGATGGGTCCGGATATGGAGAAGTGATATTTTTTATCGCCCGTGCGGAACGCAAAGAATACGTAAAGCGGCGCTCCGGATATGAGTGCAATGCGGTGGGGAGCATCCGGAAGAAGGACGCGGTGCCCGAGAAATTGTACGGGCACCGCGCGCTGGTCCCGGGTCCAGAGCCGGTCGCCGGTCAGGGAGATGAGGCCTCCTTCCCTGATAAAGCGCGGGCCCTCCAGGATGTCGAAGGGCGAGCCCCCCTCCCGGTCCACCGCGATAACGGTCATGCCGCTCTCGGCCAGGCTTTCCTTCTGCATCTTCTCGAGCTGTTCCTTTTCCCGCATTCCCATAAAGAGGAGGAGCCGGAGCCCGCGCTTCCGTAAAAGGTGCGCAGCCACGTCCCAGTTCCCCATGTGTGACATCACGATGACCCCGCCGGTTTTATCGTCCGCTGCTTTCTGGAGGATATCCCAGCCTTCCGATGTATAGGAGATGTCTCCGGAGGTTTGTAATAAAAACCGGTCGAGAAACACGTCGGTGAACCCGTGGAATTGCCGCCAGGTAAGCCAGAGACAATAGGCCCGGCCGCGCTCGGGGAACAGCGCACGGTAGAAACGTACGCCGATAGCAACACGCGACGGAAATAAGAGAAAGTACCCGGCCGACACGAAGCGCGAAAACACCTTGAAAAACCAGGTGCCGAATATACGTGTGAAGAGGGTCAGGAATTTATAGAAGAGTTTTATCATGGCATTTGTGTGTAAGTAGTCATGTATCCTTCTGACCTCACTCCCAACCCCTCTCCCGAAGGGAGAGGGGTTGGGAGTCAGAGCCGGTCGTTGCGCTCCCCTTTCTCCCTGGGGAGAAGGGGGCCGGGGGGATGAGGTCACGCCTTATACGACATTCTCCTCCTGATAAATCGCGGAACGAGCAGCCTCTGGAAAATGAGCCGCATGAATGTGCCGGAGTTGCGCCAGAAGTCCACGAAGGGACGGAAGTGGGAGATGCGCGGCGTTCCCGGAGTGTAGCTGACGCTGATCGGTGCTTCGATGACCGGGTAGCCCATCCACCCGGCCCTGGCGAGTATCTCCACCTCGAACTGGAACCGGTTGGCGCGCACCCGCATGTTCCCGCTCTGGGGGAGCGGGTATATGCGGAACCCGCTCTGCGAGTCGGTCACGGCCGGTCCGCCCGAGGCGCGGACCCAGAAGTTGGA
>JAKJGD010000305.1 GCA_022704585.1 Spirochaetota bacterium
GAGCCGGTGGACAGGGCGCCCTGGCGCGCGGCATAACGGATGAGCTTGCGGCACGGGACCCCGGGCGCACCGTTGATGTCGTTATTGCCGGGAACCTGGTCGCCACCGGGGACCCGTCGCTGCTCGGGGCCGCGCTGGAAAACCTGATAGGCAACGCATGGAAATTTACTTCGCGGAAGCCCCGGGCGGAGATTGAATTCGGCGCTTCAGATCGCGATGGTGCGCGCGAGTTTTTCATCCGCGACAATGGCGCCGGTTTCGACATGAAATACGCGGAACGCCTTTTCGGGCCGTTCCAGCGGCTCCACAGCGCCGAGGAGTTCGAGGGAACCGGCATCGGGCTCGCCCTGGTGCGCCGTATCATCAACCGCCATGGCGGGACGGTGCGCGCCGAGGGCGAAATAGGGAAGGGTGCGACAATTTACTTCACAATAGAAAATTAGAATTGAAATGGTACGCTGAACCATGGTAAAATGAATACAAAGGAGCGTTATATGAATAAGCCAATCCTCCTGGTGGAAGACAACCCTGACGACGTCGAGCTCACGATCAGGGCGTTCAGCAAGAGCAATATCGCCAACGAGATAATAGTTGCCCGGGATGGCGAGCAGGCCCTCGAGCTGCTTTTAGGCGACAAGCCCGTCACACCGGCGGTGGTGCTGCTTGACCTGAAGCTGCCCAAGATCGACGGCCTGGAAGTGCTGCGCCGGATACGCGACAGCAAAGAGACAGAACTTCTTCCCGTGGTGATACTGACCTCGTCCCGTGAAGAGAACGACCTTGTCAACGGGTACCGGTGCGGCGCCAATAGCTATATCAGAAAACCGGTCGATTTCGAACGCTTTATCGAGGCGGTAAAAACGCTTGGCGTGTACTGGCTTATCCTGAACGAGCCGCCGCCTATGTGACCGGATTGAGGTTAACATGACGCGCAAACTGAACATCCTCATCGTCGACGATTCGGAAGACGACGTCTTGCTCACGATCCGGGAGCTGCGCCAGGGCGGATACGATCCGTCGTGGAAGCGCGTGGACACGGCGGGGGGCATGGCCGAAGCGCTCGAACAGGGACAGTGGGATCTTATTATTTCCGACCACCAGATGCCCAACTTTGATTCACTCGGTGCGCTGGAGACCCTGAACAGTTCGGGTAAAGACATACCTTTTATAATCGTGTCGGGCATGATCGGCGAGGACACCGCGGTACTGGCCATGAAATCGGGCGCGGACGACTACCTCAGGAAGGACAACCTGAAGCGGCTCGTTCCTGCCATCGAGCGCGAGCTCGAGGATGTGGGAATCCGCAGGAAGAAACGCGTCGTGGAAGACCGTCTTCAGAAGAGCGAGGCCCGGTACCGGATGCTCTTCGCGCGGATGATGGATGGTTTCGCGCTGCTTGAATACATGGATACGGGCGCCGACAGGGCCCCGGATTTCATTTTTATCGACTTGAACGATGCATTCGCCTCCACCCTCGGGCTCACCCGCGAGGACATCATCGCGAAGACGGTGCGTGAGGTGTATCCTGAAGTCATGGAAGAGCTGCTCGTTCGGTACCGGTCCGTTGCGCTAACGGGCGAGTCCATGCATTTTGAACAATATTCCCCGGCAAGCCGCAATTATTTTGAGATAAGCGCCTACCGCCCCCGCGCCGGCCAGGTGGCCACCATCATCAAGGACGTTACCGCGCGGAAAGTCGAATCCGAACGGCAGGCGCTGCTGGGTTACATCCTTGAGACGATCAACCGCGAAGCCAACACGCAGACGATAATCCAGGATATCATCAGTCTGATCAAGCATCATTACGGGTTCGATGCCGTGGGTTTGCGTTTCAGACAGAACGGCGACTATCCATATTACGAGCATGACGGGTTGAGCGATGCGTTCCTGGAAACCGAGATTTCGCTGTGTTCCCGGGACGAACTGGGTGCGCCACTATCGGATTCCGACGGCACCCCCTCTCTTGAATGCCTGTGCGGCATCGTACTGAAAGGAAAAACCGACGCTTCAAATCCGTATTTTACGGAAGGCGGCAGTTTCTGGAGCAACGACCTGGAGCTGCTGTCCGCGTCCCTTAACGATTCAACTCTGGACACGACATTTCGGGGCCGGTGCGTCAGGGAAGGGTATAAATCCCTTGCGCTCATTCCACTCCGTTCCGGGGAGGATAACATCGGTCTCCTCCAGCTGATTTCATTCAAGCCGAACATGTTCAGCGCTCCATTGATTCTGTTTTTTGAAAGCATCGGCCTTACCCTCGGGATCGCGCTGAAAAGGAGAAAAATCGAGGAGGAGGTCCAGGAGAGCGAGGAGAAATACCGCTCGCTGGTGGAAACCACCCCCTGCATCATATGCAAAGTCGACCCCGGCGGGAAAACGCTGTTCGTCAATTCCTATGTCGAGACGGTGACCGGATACGCCGCTGACGATCTGGTCGGCCGGGACTGGTTTGAAACCTTCTACCCGGGACAGTCCGCCGACCAGTTGGCCTTGATGATGAAGGCGTTCGAAGACGGCGACGTCCATGGGTATGAAATGACTCTTACCGGCCGCGACGGCGGCCAGCGGAGCATATACTGGGATTCCTTCAACACCTGGGGGCCGAACGGGGAATTGATCGAAATCAACGGCGTCGGTGTGGATATAACGGAGCGGAAGAGGCTGGAGGAGGAGCGTGACCATATCCTCAACCTCTCCCAGGACCTCATCTGTATAGCCGGTATGGACGGCTATTTCAAGTACGTTAATCCGGCGTGGGTGTTCGTGCTCGGCTATTCGCAGGCAGAGCTCCTGTCCCGTCCTTATCTCGATTTCGTCCATCCGGACGATCATGGGCGCAATGACGCCGAAGTAGCGCGCATGAAGGCGGGGCATAAAATGATGGATTTCGAGAACAGGTACGTACACCGGGACGGCTCGGTCCGGATAATAAACTGGCGCGGCGTTCCTCTGCCTGACCGCCACCTGATGTACTGCATAGGACGTGATGTGACCGAAGAGCGGAATGCCGGGGCCGCCCTCCAGGAGAGCCGGGAGCAGTACCGCCTGCTGGTGGAGAACATGGGTGATGCGGTCCTGCTGACCGAGCCCGGCGGTACCATCTTCTCGGTAAATCAGGCCGGGTGCCGCATGTTCGGCCGCACAGAGGAGGAGATTTGTCGTCTCGGACGCGTCGGCATCATCGATAAAACCGACCCGCGGCTGGCGGCTGCCCTGGAGGAGCGCGCGCGCACCGGCCGGTTCAAGGGAGAGCTCACCGGCCTCAGGGCAAACGGAGAGAAATTCCCGATCGAGGTAAGCACCACCCTTTTCAAGAACAGGAGCGGCGAAGATCGGACCGCCATGATCATATCCGACATCAGCGAAAGGGTCAGGGCGGAGAAGGCCCTCCGCGAGAGCGAGGAAAAGTACCGCCTCCTCGCGGACAATGTGGACGACATTGTCTGGACCATGGGCCTGGACCTGCGCACGACATACGTGAGCCCGTCGGTCATGAAGGTCCTGGGTTTTACGCCGGAGGAACGGATAATGCAGTCCCCGTCCGAGCAGGTGACGCCGGAATCCTATGAGCTGCTCACGCGCCGGTTAAGGGATGAAATGGCGCTCGAGGAACAGGGGGCCGCCGACAGGTCCCGCTCTGTCACGCTCGAAGCGGAATTCTACCGGCATGACGGCAGCACGGTCTGGCTGGAGTCGGTCATCACCGCAATCCGCGATGCCGACGGGCGCATCGAGCGGCTTCTCGGCGTATCCCGCGATATTACGGAGCGGCGGCGCATCAATGCTTCTCTCGTGGAAAAGAGCAGGGATCTCGCGCTTTCGGAACAGCAGGCCCGCTACCAGTTCCGGTTCCTCTATGTCGTCATCAATTCCATCAACGCGCCCATATTTTTCAAGGATGA
Source organism: Spirochaetota bacterium (assembly GCA_022704585.1). The sequence continues at coordinate 3,903 of JAKJGD010000305.1, forward strand.
CGGCGGGCATTACAGCGGC
>JAKJGD010000306.1 GCA_022704585.1 Spirochaetota bacterium
CGGAAGTTTGCGGAAAACACGATCTGGCTTTCCGACGCGTTGGGGAGCACGAAGCGGGCATCTTCCTTCTTCATGCCCCGCTCGCGAAGAAAGCGGTACGTCTCCTCCGCGCGTGCCATGAAATCGCGGAACGCCCTCGCCGCCTCCGCGTCGGCCAGGATCGCGTCCGGGATCACGTAGTTGAAGCCCGCCTCGTCCACGTACCGCTGCGACTGCTGGGAAAAGCTCGCCAGGCGGTGCCGCACCAGCTGGTGCGTGAAGGCCCGGGAAGCGCCCGTGATGCGGAACGACGCTGATCCGTGCTCAAGTATTGAATGGTGCCCGCGCTTGATGCAGTTCCGGATGAAGCTCTTCTCCGTTCCCTCGGCGATCCGCTCCAGGGACAGGTAGCAGGTGCGCCCCGCCTCCTCGATGAGCTTCTCCGCGTTCGGCGTGATCGCGAGCAGCGTCACGGTAGGTTTAGTCAGTTCCATGTCGTTTTTTCCTTATGCCGCCCCGCCCGGTGAGGGGGCGCGCCAGATCGTGCCGGTGAAAGGCAAAACTGATATTGCTATAAAATCCCGCACCGCAATACTTCAAGAACTAATTTTAATCTTTAAAAAAATAAGCGCACCGGATTTACGTTATAAGCATCATCCCGGGCAATCACGCCCCGGGGGTTGCAATGTTTTTCCAAAAAAAAACGATGATTCCTGTTGACTGCGCCCATGTTTCAGCATATATTTTAGTAATTTCTATATTACTTAATGACTCACGTGCAGGAAAACAATTTATCGGGGAAAGTTTAAAAGGAGATATCAAGATGAGATTCATGATGCTTATGATCCCGGAAGTGTACCAGGGGGACAAGGGGCTAAAGGCCGGCAAGGATTTCACGCCGGGCCCCGGCGACGTGGAAAAAATGACCAGGTATAACGAGGAGCTGGCAAAGGCCGGCGCCCTTGTTGCGCTTGACGGGCTTCACCCGCCCATAGAGGGGGCGCGCGTCTCCTTCCGTAAAGGAAAACCGATTGTGACAGCCGGGCCGTATATCGTGCCGGAGAACGCCCTCGGAGGATACTGGATCATACAGGTCACGTCACGTGAAGAGGCGATCGAGTGGGCGAAGCGCGTGCCCGCGCGGGACGGGGACGTGATCGAGGTGCGCCAGATATTTGACATCTCGGAATTCCCGGAAGAGGTCCGGAAAGCGGCGGATAATCCGGCCGTGTCGGCGCAGGTCGAGAAATTTTCACGTTCCGCCTGAGACCCGCGTACCCGCGGGATGCACGGGCGGCCTGAATCATCCTGCGCGTTTGTCAAAGAAGGGAGGTTGCCGATATGGTTAAGCTGCATTTCTCAATTATAATCAGGGCGCCAAGGGAAAAAGTCTGGAAAACCATGCTCGCCGACGCCACGTACCGGCAATGGACGGAGGAATTCGCGATCGGCTCGCATTATATCGGCGACTGGTCGGAAGGGAGCAGAATGCTTTTCCTCGCGCCCGGCGAACAGGGCGAGACCGGCATGGTGAGCAGGATCGCTGCAAACCGGCCCTTTGACCTGCTGTCCATCCAGCACCTGGGAGTGATGAAGGACGGGATAGAGGACACCTCGAGCGAAGAGATGACGAGCTGGTCCGGCGCAATGGAGGAATACCGGTTCAGGGAGGTGGAGGGCGACACCGAGGTGCTGGTTGATACCGACACCACTGAAGAGTACCGGAAGATGTTCCAATCCGTCTGGCCGAAGGCACTGCGGAAGCTCAAGGTCCTGGCGGAAGCCGGGGAGAAAAGGATAACCCGCAAGCGCGTTAATCCGGAAGTTGTTCTTCCCCGCGGGAGTGGGACAAGCAAAATGGATGCGATCTCACGGAACACCTGACAGGGTCGCATCGAGGAGGGACGCTCATGCAAAAAATAACCCCGTGTCTCTGGTTTGACGGCCAGGCCGAAGAAGCGGTGAACTATTATACTTCAATTTTCAGGAACTCTAAAATTCTGAAAATCGCCCGGTTTGGCGAGGCAGGGTCGGACGCGTCCGGACAGCCGCCGGGAACGGTCATGACGGTCCTGTTCCGGCTTGAAGGACAGGAATACCTGGCCCTTAACGGAGGGCCTACATTCAAGTTTTCCGAAGCCGTTTCATTTATCGTAAACTGCAGGACGCAGAAGGAGATAGACTATTACTGGGAAAAGCTGTCCGAAGGCGGAGAGGAAGGTCAGTGCGGCTGGCTGAAGGACCGGTATGGCCTTTCATGGCAGATCGTTCCCGCGCGACTGGGAGAGATGATGCAGGACAGGGACCCGGAAAGGGCCAACAGGGTCATGCAGGCAATGCTCGCAATGAAAAAAATCGACATAACTATTTTTAAAGCAGGCCTACAACAGGCACTGAGTTAAAGGAGGGAGCCATGAAAAAAATAATAGTTGGGATCCTGATCGTTGTCGTCGCGGCTGTCGCGGTGACACTCATTCTTGCCGCGACCAAACCGGATACGTTCACGGTCCGGCGGTCGGCCACCGTCAATGCGAAACCCGACAGGATCGCGGAGCAGATAATCGACTTCCGGAAATGGGCGGCCTGGTCTCCCTACGAAAAATATGACCCCGCCATGAAGAGGACCTTCAGCGGGCCCGGGAAGGGCACGGGCGCAGTGTATGAATGGAAAGGCAATTCCGACATCGGTTCGGGCCGCATGAAGATCCTGGAGGTCACTCCGGACAGGATTTCGATCCAGCTCGATTTTTTCGAGCCCATGGAGGGACACAATACAGCCGAGTTCATCTTTGAGCCGGAGGGGTCATCGACCAGGGTTACCTGGGACATGCACGGCCCGACCAGCTTTATCGGGAAGATTTTCCATGTTTTCATCAATATGGATACCATGGTAGGGAAAGACTTCGAGGCCGGTTTGCAAAACCTCAAGGCAGTGGCTGAAAAGTAAGCCTCCCCGGTTCAAAGGGGTGTTCTTTACTTTTTACAGACGGGGATTCCCCTCCCACCATGGGGCGCGGGTCATTCGCCGGCAATGAAAATCAAAACTCATACCGGTAATTTCAAGCTCCCTGCCCAGTGCTTTTTGTGTTGAAGAAATCATTATGAGGCCCCCCGTTTCGGAAGGGCGGCCAGGAAACCGTTATTTCCGTCGGAGCCCCGCGCGGGTAAAAGCCTTCAGCTCCCGGATCCTTTCTTCCGTCGAAGGGTGGGTTGAAATATAGTCGGCAAAGGCCTGTTCTTGTTGTTTCTCCCGGAGTCTGTTGTGATCGGTCTCGATCCTCTCCAGAGCCGTGCCGAGGGCCAGTGGGGATATCCTGTTCATTTCGAGGACCGTTGCGGCGTAGCGGTCGGCCGTCCGCTCAAAGTCCCGCGAGTATTTCGATTCCAGTATCCAGCCGGAGACCGCCCCGACTATCGCGCTCACGTCGCCGATGTACGCGGCCATGAGCGCTGCCACCGCCGAGTTCTGTATGATCTGCCGGATTGAATGGCGATGCGAGACATGCCCGGCTTCATGGGCGTAGATGGCAATGAGCTCCTTCCTCGTTCCGGCGATCTTCACCAGCCGGTCCAGGAAGAGAATGGTCCCGTCCGGCAGCGCGAAGGCGTTGGCGCCCAGAAGCTCGCTGCTGCGGAACTCGACCCGTATCTGCGGCCTGTTTTCCCCGGGGAGTTTTATTTTCTTGAAGGTGTTGATCAAACCGCGCTTTTTCTTTTCGGAAAGCTTCGTAGGGAACAGCCACTTCCCGTCCAGGGCCTCGAGGCTTTTGGCGCTGATGTAGGTGAGAACAGGCCGGGGGATACGGTCAGCAACAATCTTCGCCGCCAGGGGGAGGCCCCAGCGGTAGCCTGCCGCGACCAAGCCGAGCAGGAGAACGAATGAAAGGGCGATCCGTTCCCACCTGCCCTGGATCCTGGCCACGAGAGGCTCCCGGTAGCC
>JAKJGD010000307.1 GCA_022704585.1 Spirochaetota bacterium
GAGCCGAACACGCCGCTCGGACAATGCTACATCATCCCGTACAACAACAAGGTCAAAGGCGCTGACGGGAAAGAGAAATGGATGATGCAGGCCAGCTTTCAAATGGGCTATAAGGGCATCATCGACCTCGCGCACCGGTCCGGCCAGTATCGGCAGATCACCGCTCACGCTGTCGACGAGGCGGACGAGTTCAGTTATTCTTATGGGCTCAACCCGACCCTTGTCCATGTCCCCGCGACAAAGCCGACCGGGAAGGTCGCCTACTACTACGCGGTGTATCAACTCACAAACGGCGGATTCGATTTCCGCGTCTGGTCCCGCGACAAGGTCCAGGCCCATGCCGAGAAATACTCGAAAACCTGGGACGCCGAAAAGAAGCGGTTTTTCTACGCCTCCGCCTGGGCGGACGCTTTCGACTCGATGGGGTGCAAAACCGTGCTCATCGACCTGCTGCGGTACGCGCCGAAATCGGTCGAAATCGCCCTCGCGGCAAGCGCCGACAGCCGGACCCTGACGATCAACCCCGATGACCCGGACCTTAACATCGACGCCGAAGATGCCGATTTCGAGATCACCGGGGAGGCCTCGGTATGAGCGAAACCACCCAGACGACCGATCTCGCGCGAACGGTCGACAGCGTCATCGCGCAAGTCCAGGGCCTTGTTATTGAAACCGACGAGGCGTATCAGGCGACCGGCGAATTCCTGAAAAAATGCAAAACCACGGCGAAAATCGTAGAGGATTTCTACGCCGCCGACCTCAACGCGGCGACCGAGAAAAAGAAGGCCGCAGAAGCCGAACGGAAAGCCGTGGCCGACGCGATCAAGGTTTACACCGACAAACTCGACCGGGCCGAAAGAGCCGTGAAAAGCCTCATGTCCGCCTACCTCACGAAAAAAGAGGAAGAACGGCGGAAAGAGGATGCCCGCCGGCGGAAAGAGGAAGAGGACCGCAGGCTCGCCTCGGCGATTGAGTCCGGGCATGAGGAAATCCTCGACAAACCGGTCGTCATCACGAAGGCCCCGGAGCCTCCGAAAATCGACGGCACCTACTCGGTCGACGTGTGGGAATACGAGATCGTGGACAAATCGAAGATCAATCCCGCGTACCTCGTCGCCGACGAAAAGTCCATCGGCTCACTGGTCCGAAGCCAGCACGAGAAGGCGGCGGCGATCCTCGGCCCCGGCGTCCGGGTTTACTCCCGGAAAGACATCCGGGCGAGAGTTTAATAACCTCCGGGCTTCGGCCCTGAATGGAGTTGATATGACCGCAAAACAATGCACATTCGAGATCCTCGATGAGATGAGTCCGGGGAAAAGGTTCACCTCCATCGCGCTGATGCTCATGGTCAAAGAAAAGACCGGCGAGATACACCTGCCGGACACCTGCATGAGATACGCGCGGGAATACAGGCGCAACTCCGGCCGCGGGATCGTCAACGTGGACAAGCGCAAATCCATCTACGAGGTGTACTGATGGTTAATACACAGCGGATAAAGCTCCGGGACGGCGTGGACGAGTGCCCCGCGTGCGGAAAGCTCCTCATTTTCGAGCCTATGCAGAAAGTCCGAAGCGCCGAAAGCGAAGATGTGTGTTCCTGCTGCGGGCGCTCGATCTGGTGGCTCGAATGGTACGCGATGAGAAAGCGGGACGGAGGGTTTAATGATGCAAGCCGTAACGGTTAGCCTCCAGGCGATTTACCACGAGGCGCGGCTCTTCGCCGAGCATTTCGTCCCGAGCCTTCTCGGACTCGCCGCCCTGCTTCTGACGTGGAACGTGGCCCGGTATTTAGGCCGCCGGTACGAACAAGCGGAAATCAAAAAGCACCTTCCGCAGATTGCGCGAGACGAACTGAAAGAGCGGGAGGAACGGATAAAAGAACTTGAGGCCGAGTGCGATGCCTTGCGGGCGCAGATTGGGAGGCTCAACGTTTTTTTTAAGTTCGCCGTTCGCCGCTCGCGCGAAATCGTTGAACAGTCGGCGCTCGACGCCATGGCGGAAAGGGGCAGGCGATGACTTGGAAGCTCCATTCCGTCGTCGAGGTATCCGGGGACCCGAAGGGCCAGCCGAGGCCGCGGGCTTTCTCGCGGGGCGGCCATGCGCGGGTTTTCGATTCCGGCACGGCCGAGGGATGGAAAGCGCAGATCGCGCTCGCCGCCCGGGACGTTCGAAAGCTTCCTCGCTGTCAACGGCATCGAACTGGTCGGATAGGAGGACGCCATGAATGAAATAATCCCGTTGGCCGACCTCCAGAAAATGGCGACCGTCATGGGCCAGACGAAAATGTTCGGCAAGTCTCCGGCGGAGCTTCTGCCGCTGATGCTCATTGCTCAGGCAGAGGGAAAGCATCCGGCCATCGCGGCGCAGGAATACGACATCATTCAGGGGCGGCCCGCGATCAATAGCCGCTCCGCGCTTTCCCGGTTCCAGCTTGCCGGCGGGAAAATCGAATGGAAGGAACGGACTGATAAAACCGCGACGGCAGTCTTTTCCCATCCGCAGGGTGGGAGCCTCGCGGTTACATGGACGATAGAAAGAGCAACGCTTGCCGGGCTGACGGGAAAAGACAACTGGAAAAAGTACCCGGCTCAAATGCTCTCCGCCCGTGTCGTTGCCGAGGGTGTGCGGGCGGTTTATCCGGCGTGCCTCTCCGGGCTGTACACCGTCGAGGAGGTACAGGACTTCGACCCGCCGAGAACCGAGCGGAACGTGACGCCGGAGGCTCAGGAAGAACCGCAGGAAGACCCGTCCGCCTATGCCGACTATCTGAACGCGATCAACGCGGCGGCGAATCTGGACGAGCTGAAAGACGTATGGGCGAAGATGGACAACGACATCAGGGCCAAAGAAATCGTCAAGCAGGCGAAGGACGCGAGAAAGAAGGAGCTGACAGATGGAACAGCGAACGGCTGAATGGTTCGACGCCCGCCTCGGTAAAGTCACCGCCTCCCGCGTCGCTGATGTTATGGCCCGGACGAAAAGCGGGTACTCGGCCAGCCGGAAAAACTACATGGCAGAACTTGTATGTGAACGGCTTACCGGGATCCCGAGCGAACACTTTGAATCGGCGGCCATGAAGTGGGGAACGGACACGGAGCCATTAGCTAGAAGCGCATACGAGGCAAGAACGGGGGAGCTTGTTGAGGAGGTGGGATTCATCGAACACCCGAGGATAAAGGGTTTCGGCGCATCCCCTGACGGGCTTGTCGGTACTGACGGCGGGCTTGAAATCAAGTGTCCGAACACCGCAACGCATATCGATACCCTTCTTTCCGGCGCAATCGATAGCAGGTATATATACCAGCTATCGACGGGGATGGCCTGCACCGGCCGGAAGTGGTGGGATTTTGTATCCTTCGATCCACGGCTACCCGACAACCTATCTTACAAGTGTATCCGCATCTATCGGGACGACGCATTGATAGCGGAAATAGAATCGGAGGTAATCAGGTTTCTGGAAGAACTCGAAGCGATGATAGGGAGATTAAAAAGTCTATGATTTCCGTCCGTGCAACGCTGGAACAGAACAGGGTAAAAGTCCTTGAGCCGGAGAAGATTGCAGAATGGAGCAAGAGCCAGCCCGCCGGGATCGCCCTTGAAGTCACATTCAGGAAGTGGGAGGATGGGCGATCCCTCCGGGCAAACGCTCTTTTCCATGAGCTTGTCGGAAGGTATTCAAAGGCCCAGGGAATGGCGTTTGACCAGGTTAAAGCAGATTTCAAAAAACATTACGGGATATGGGTAACCGCAGAGCAGGCTTTGAAAGATCAACCGGCATGGAACGGGAAATTCATCGGGTACTACGGCGAACTGCTGTATTTCAAGACCACCGCAGAATACACGGTTAAGGAGTTTAACGAATTGACAAAGGGAGCATTGGCCGAGTGTTTTGATAGCGGGGTGCAGATCGATGACAT
>JAKJGD010000308.1 GCA_022704585.1 Spirochaetota bacterium
CGATTTCGACATCAAGATCAATGCCGTCCTGATGAATGAAACCCTGGACACGCTGGATGACTACCTCGATTTTTTCAAGGACCGGAACGTGACACTCAGGTTTATCGAGCGGATGCCGTTCACGGAAGAAGACGGCTGCTACTCCTACCTTCCCGCCGACCGGCTGATTGAGGGGCTCGGGACGCGGGGAGAGCTCGCACGCAACATGACCATCGACACGAGCGTTGCGATGATGTACGAGTTCCGCTACCGCGGCAGGTTCCCCATCCGCATCGGCGTCATCCCGGCCATATCGAAAAAATTCTGTTCCTCCTGCAACAGGCTCAGGATCACGTCTGACGGATATTTCAAGACGTGCCTCCATTCGTCGCAGGAGTATGACCTGAAGGGCCTCATGCGGAGCGGGGCGGACGACCGGACGCTCCATGACTTCATCGTGGCGGCCCTGTCGGAGAAGAAGGGAGAGCACACCCTGGAATGCCGGCCCGAGGGGGGCGGCTGCTCAGCGTTGACGCCAAGCCGCGCGATGTCAAAGATCGGCGGTTGACGCTTGCAGCGGAAAATTCACCTGGAGTGGTAATGCCCGCATGAGATATATCGGTGTCATTATAATTATAGCAGTTATCGCGGGCGGCGTGCCGTTCGGGTGCGCAAAGCCGCCCGTGCGCACGGTGGAGAAGGGGGCCGTCAAGGTCACGTGGGAATTCCACCGCGTGGAGCGGGACTCCGAGCCGTACACCGAGGCGGTACTCCTGATCAACGGGGCCAACGCGCACCGTCATCTCATCGGCGTCTTTTATGGAAAGGTGAGGAAAATAATGAGCGCGTCCGAGATCACGCCGGAGTTGGTCGGCGGCACCATCTCGGGCTTCGTCACCGTGAACATGGGACGGGGGAGCGAGGTTATCGTGCGCTTCAACGAGAGGGACATGATGCTCATCGTGGCCGAGAGACAGTGGAACGAAAGCCTGCCGCCGGGGTCATTCAGGGTCATCAAGACCATACCCGTGCCGGAAATGAAGCAGGAGGAGACCGGTTTTTAGCCTGCCTGCCGGTACAAAATACTTGACATTTGGCAACATACGTTCTTTTTGTGATATTTTCGCCGCGGCGCCGAATGCCGCCGGTACAATCGTGATCAGGGACCCGGATGTTTTTTAACTCGTATGCATTTGTTATATTCTTCGTAGTTGTTGCGACGCTTTTCTTTACGTTGCCGCACCGTTACCGGTGGGCCCTCCTGCTCCTGGCCAGTTACTTCTATTATATGTACTGGGACCCGAAATACGCGGTCCTCATCCTGACCACTACCGTCATCGTGTACTTCAGCGCGATACTGATGCACAACAGGACTGCCCGCGTCAGGAAGCTTCTCGTGGCGTTTAGTTTGCTGTCCAACCTGGGAATTCTTTTCCTGTTCAAGTATTTCGATTTTTTTAACCAGAGCGTTCGGAGCCTGCTCGGCCTGTTCGGCATATCATACAATGTTCCTTCATTAAAAGTACTCATCCCTGAAAGCCTGGGTTTCCTTAACCCGGTTGTCACGGACCTGTACGCCCTGTTCGGCATTAGCTATAATGAGCCGGCGCTGACCTTGCTTTTGCCGGTAGTGGGCATCTCTTTCTATACCTTTATGGCATTGAGCTACACGATCGACGTGTACCGGGGCACTCGCGAGCCGGAGCGGAATTTCGGCAAATTTGCCCTGTACGTGAGCTTCTTCCCTGTGCTCCTGTCCGGTCCTATCGAGCGATCGACTTCGCTTATTCCGCAATTATACCAGGAGCAGCGGTTCGATTATGACCGGATTACGGATGGGCTCAAGCTCATCGCCTGGGGCCTGTTCCAGAAGTTCGTGATCGCTGACCGCCTGGGCATGTATGTGAACCAGGTATACGGAAATCCGCAGGCGGCAGCCTTCGATGGCCTGCCGCTTCTCGCGGCGACCTATTTCTTCGTGATACAGGTCTACTGCGACTTCGCCGGGTACACCGATGTTGCCATCGGCACGGCGCAGGTACTGGGATTCAAGCTGACACCCAACTTTAAACGCCCCTATTTCGCGTCGACACTGGGCGAGCTCTGGCGGCGGTGGCATATAACGCTGATCACCTGGTTCAGGGACTATCTCTACATCCCGCTGGGGGGCAACAGGGTCTCCAGGTGGCGCCTGTACCTGAACATGATCATCGTTTTTTCTCTGTCGGGACTCTGGCACGGTGCGCAGTGGACCTTCGTCATCTGGGGATCGCTGAACGGCGTGCTGCTGATCCTGGGACGCATGACGAAGACCATGCGCGACTGGACGCGGAACACTGTTTTCGCCGCCCTGCTTAAGGTTCCGGCCGCGGCCTATTTCGTCCTGTGTGCCGCTTCAGTCGCCGTTGCGCTAATTGCAGTTGTCGGGCCTGCCCGGAGCTCCGGCTTGCCGGTCTCTGCCGCAGTCGTTGCGGTATTCATGGCAGGGCTTGGCCTCCTCGGGATCCGCAAAGACCTGTACGAACGAGCCGTTGTAGCGGCTAAGAAGCTCTGGATGATTTTTGCGACCTTTCACCTCTTCGTACTCGGAGCAGTGTTCTTCCGGGCGAATAGCGTTGCTGACGCCTGGTATATACTGAAGAATTTCCCGGGAACGAACGTGCAGGCGGTACTGAAATCGTTCGACGTTGTCCAGCTCGCGCTCATGATCCTTCTCGTTTTTGTCATCAACATCGTGCATTACATACAGGAAACGCGCGGCAGCATCCGGGACATGATCCGCGCGAAACCGCTCTGGGTGCGGTGGACCTGTTATTTCCTGCTCTGTACGAGCATAGCGCTCCTGGGAGTTCGCGGGTCCCAGCAGTTCATCTATTTCCGGTTTTAAGGTGCGCGCGTGAAACGACTGATATCAAAAATAATCATACTCGGGGTCATCTCGATCCTTCCCCTGATGATCTATAACATAGTGCTGGATCCCTACTCGGTGCTGAGGAAGGACTACCGCAACATGATCGTGTGCCCCAACGAGCGTTTCGCGAAGACCGACTTCATCCTGCGCAACCCGGGCAAGTACGACTCGCTCCTGTTCGGCTCGTCGCGGGTGAGCCAGATCCCGATGGCGGTGCTCAACAGTAAGACGGGCGGCCGCTGGTACAACATGTCCTTCATATCCGGCGTCGTGGCCGAGAACCTCGAGATATTGAAATTGTTCGTGAAGCACAAGGTGCCCATCAGGAACATGATGATCGGGCTTGATTATTTCTCGTTCCAGATGCTCCCGCTGCAGAACCAGACCAGGACCATCCTGTATCCCGATACGCTCAGGGACAAGCTCAAGTTCTACTACACGTTCCTCACGCTCGAGCCCGATTCGGGGATGCTCTACGAGGTGCGGTTCGACGGCAAGAGCGCGTACTACGACCTGGAGGGGACCGGGGAATATGATTTTCTGAAGAAAGAAGAAAACCTGAAGCTCCACCCGGAAGAGCATGACCCTAAATTCAGGCTCCCCGTGTTTGTCGTCTGCGCCAACCGGATACCCGAGACCATTGCCGAGATACGGGAGATCATCGCCATATGCAGGGAAAACGGCATCGGCCTGAAGTTTTTCATCAACCCGGGCCATGCGTCGTCATACCTGTGCGACAACCTCGAGTTCCAGAACAGGGTCAGGACGGAGCTCGCCGCGCTGACCGATTTCTGGGATTTCAGCCGCCCCAGCAGCATCACCATGGATAATTTCAACTACGTCGATATCATACATTACCGGAAGAAGATCGGGAGCCTCCTGGTGGAAAAAATGTCAGGCGGGGATACGAAAGCGCCGAAAGATTTTGGCTACCTGGTGACGAAGGAGAACGTGGCGGATTACCTGGAGCGGTCCTCTGTCGAGTACCACGCGCTGAAGAAGAAGCTGAACCCCACCT
>JAKJGD010000309.1 GCA_022704585.1 Spirochaetota bacterium
AAACCCGAGAGCCTGTTTATCTTCACCGGTATGTCCTGACCACCATCACCAATGTCGTCATCTCGGGCGGCCTGATCTTCGTGGCCCTCTACAAGCCCATGGTGATCCAGAAAATCAAGTTTCCTCTCATGATGTGGATCATCACCGGTTTCATCATGGTCATGACGCTCATGGCCCAGATCACGATATTCCAGCGTGTCTACCAGCGGTCAAAGCTGCCGGAGAATTATCATTATAATTTTTTCGGTAAAAAGGTACTGCATCCGACAGTCCTGAAGCCGGGAGAGGTCGCGTTCTTCTTCGCCTCTGTCCCCATGTTTCTCCTTGCTGGGGCTTATTTCGTGGCTAAATTGCTGAGGTTTTTCATCTAACAGTTTCCTGAAAAACTCCATCCCTGGAGTTTTTCAGGGTCGGTTATACGAAGTGAATGAAACGTAAACGATTATTTCGGAAAACAGCCTTTCAAGCTGTTTCTGGAGCTTGCCGAAAACCCACGTTGTTCTCGGCTTATGCCTCGAAAAACGGCGATACATCCATGTATCGCTTTACGGTGTGTTGTTTTTTAGCAAACTTCTAACCGAATTTTTATCCGCTCAAAGGGCACACGAAGGGGAACGACGGCGACCGATAGCGCGGTACCGGCAGGGCCTGTTGCATGTGATCGCGCTGTAAGTGGTTTTATATTTCCGTCAGTTTATCCGGATCATCGTAGCGCCTGGGTATAATTGCCAGAATCACCAGATTCGTCAGTATAAGTATTACCGACATGGTGATGATGATAAGGGCCAGCATCTGGTCCTTGATGGCTTCGATCTGCACAAGGTTAACGCCGATGATGAACGATCCCCACTGCTTCCCGTATAACCGGATCGGAGCGCCGACGTTCCAGACAGTCTCTCCCGTATCGCGGTGGTAAAGCTCTTTGATGCTGCTGTCGCCGTCGTAGGCAAGTATCCTCTTTATCCCTTCATGGGCGTAATAGACGCGTTTCGAGCGGCTGTAGAGCACGTCCTTTGCATAATTGCCTGACTGCGGCAGGGAGTACTTTTTATTGTGGGCGGGCACATATCCATTAATATCCATCAGAACGGCAAATTCGACGTCTGTATCAAGGAGGAACTGGTCCAGTATGCCCTGCATCCACTTTTCGAAGACCATGTCGTACCGGGTATGGTATTTTTTCGGGTTGGAGCCCGGCACTTCAATGTAATTCGTGTCAAAGACGGCGTCCTTCGTCAGCATGTTCTGCTTGACCATGTAGTACATCATCTCGCTCATCGCGCGGGCGCCGGTCATTGCTTCGATGCGGCATTTTTCATAGAGCTGGTTTTCAAGATTGCTGAAAATTTTACTTATGATCAGGTACGATCCGAGGCATGATATGAGGCTAAAGGCTATAGCCAGAATTATTTTTCTACTTAAACTCATGGTTGCCCCTGGTCAGGTGGTTGTGTTTAACAGCTGTAATATCAATAGTATCTAATCGTGCTGATTTAATTTTCAGCGTGATCAAATCATACATATTATCCATTTATTGTCTATAATAATTTTCGCAAATTATCTTTTTACCCGCGTCCTCAATAACGGCAGCGGATTGACGACCTGAGCGTCTGCATTCCCGGACTTGAAAATAAACAAGGGCCGCATAGCAAATTCCGGTTATCACTCCATCACAGAAAACGGTGTTTTCATCGCAATGGCCCGGAAATTAATTTGTTTTATATTGACAAGACAGGCGGTATTGATACGTTGGCACTAAATATCAATAAGGCATGGTAACAAATGTCGATATTCAGCACAAACATTGATAAGCTCATCAGTGAAAACAATATCCCCGGCCTTATAAAGTGCACCACCAAGAGAGACCCTGAAATTAGAATTAAGGCCTTCAATCATCTCCTTGCTGTCGAGCCGAGATCCGACGCCATTCTTAGCGCCCTCAGGAATATGAAAAAAGACCGCGACCCGCGCGTAAGGAATGCCGCGATCCTCAAGCTCGCAGAGATCGGCGACGCGAACATCATGCAGGACCTCCAGACTATCCTGGTCGACGGCACCCAGAACGACAAGATCGATGTGCTCCGGATGATCTCGGCACGGGGCATTACTGACTCCGATGCTTCCAGCATCATCGCCCTGGCGCTCAATGACAAGAAGGGGATGGTCCAGCTCGAGGCGATCCGCACACTGGGCGTGCTCAAGGACCACAGCTCGCTCGTTCACCTCGAGGAGAAGCTGCATGACACCCGTCACCAGTTACGGCTCGAAGCCGTCAGGGCCCTGGGCATGCTGGAAAGCGACGAGGCCATCAACCTTCTCATTGGCGCTCTGACCGACAACCGGCTGGAGATCCGCCGGGCTGCGCGCGAGATCATGGAAGGGTTCGGCACGGAGAAGGCAACCAAGGCCCTCAACGACGCTCCTCTCATGATGATGGTCAAACGCATGAACGAGGGTGTGGCCTCCAAGGTGGATGCTCTCATCTACATCGGCAAGCACAAGTTCAAGGAAGCGCTGCCGCTGGTCCATAAGGCCACGAGCGATGAATACAAAAATGTTCGATTTGAAGCAGTGAAAGCGCTGAACCTCATGCGCGACAAGGGCTCGATCAACACGCTCGCGCGCATGATCAATGATCCATACTATGATATCCGCCTTGAAGCCGTTAAAGCGCTCGAGCATATAGTGGATTTCGCTTCGCTCAAACCCCTGGAAAAGGCCCGCGAGGACCTGAACAAGAGCGTGCGGGAAGAGGCGAAAAAGGCATACTACACTCTGCAGACAAAGCTCGGGGAACAGGGCAAGTAGTTAATCCCGCTCGAATACCAGTAATGATATGCCAGGTGGCCGGATATTTCCGGCCACCGCTGTTTCAGGGATATCAGATCGCGGTCGCGCCTCCGTCGACCACGATTGTCTGACCCGTAATGAAGGCCGACGCGTCCGAGGCGAGAAAGAGGGCGGGATGGACCACGTCCATGGGCTCGGCGATCCGGCCCAGCGGGATGCTCCGCACGACCTGTTCCCTGATCCCGTCGTTGGACCAGAAGGGTTTGCTGAATTCCGTCCGCACCATTGCAGGCGCGACCGCGTTGACGCGTATATTGTACGAGGCGAGCTCCGCCGCAAGAACCCTGGTCATCATCTCCACGCCGGCCTTGGCGATCCCGTATATGCCCATGCCCGGCGATGCCTTGCGGCCGGCGATGGACGATATATTCACGATGTTCCCCCTCTTGTTGGCTTTCATGATTGCAGCCGCCTTGCGTGAGCAGATGAAGGTGCCGGTCAGGTTCGTGTCGATTATTTTCTGCCAGAGGGCGACGTCCGTGTCGGCGGTTGACGCAGTGAGCAGGTTCATGCCCACGTTGTTGATCAGAATGTCCACGGTCTGAAAGCGCTGCAGGACCTGGTCAAAGAGGGCATTCACGTCCTCCTCTTTCGCGATATGAGCGGTTACCGTGAGGAGGTCGGCGCCTCCGCCAAGGGCGGCCGCAGCCGCGTCCAGGTTTTCTTTTTTCCTGCCGCAAATTACCACCTTCGCCTTTTCCTCAAGAAGCTTTTTTGCCAGCTCAAGTCCTATGCCGCGGCTTCCGCCGGTGACAACGGCTATTTTTCCTTCAAGTCCATAGCTGATCGTGCCCATGGTATTACTCCTTAACGTTGTTTTTGCAGTGTATTTCAAGCGGCTGTGCACGAATGCGTGACAGCGCAGCTGATGGACGGTGCGAGAGAGTAACGGCCGGCGCGGTCTGCGGCCGCTCAGCCTTCCTTCGGGGGTGTCTGCGGCTCGCCCGGGGCCGCCGCCTGTCCCGTCGCGGCGGGTGAGGGGACCAGGTATTTCTGCGGTATCACTGCAAGGATCATGAGGAGCGTGAAGCTCAGTATGAT
>JAKJGD010000003.1 GCA_022704585.1 Spirochaetota bacterium
CACGTCCGCGTGCAGGCCGTCCCTGGCGCGCGCGAATGCCATGGAGTAGACCCCCGAGCCGCCGCCCACATCCAGCACGCGCCCCACGCCCTCCAGCGGGATGTGCGAGACCAGCGCGTCGGCCGTTTTCTTCGCCCGGTAGTGCATGGCCTCGATGAAATGAGCGAGCGAGGTCTCGTCGTACTCCCGCGCGGTGACGGACTTCCCCTGCCGTACCGCCTCGGTCAGCGTGCCCCAGGTGCGGTACAGGTTGAGCATGTGACCGATGCGCGAGAGGTATTCCCCGGAGCCCTTCATCAGGTAGCGCGAAGAGACTTCGGTATTGAAGAAAAAATCGTCCTTCTTTTCGAGGAGACCGATGGCGCAGAGCGCGTTGAGGAAACGCTCCGTGGACTTGGGTTGTGCGCCGATCGTGCGCGCGACCTCCTCTGCCGAAACCATGCCGTTCCCGATCGCGGTGAACACGCCGAGCTCGAACGCCGACAGGATGATCCTGCTTTTCTGATATCCGGAGGCCATCTCAACGAGCTGGTCCGGACCGGTAATGCGGGGCGTGCCGGGCTGTGGATTCATCGTAGGCCTCCTCACTGCTTGATACGATACATTCTACACCGCGGGGGGATTAGCGCAAGACTTTTTGGAGGAGGGCCCCGGCACAGGTAAAAAAAAGCGCGGATTCTGGTACCGGGGTAGCAAATCCGCGCCTATACTATTACAATGAAACTCTGAAATTCGTCTGCCTGATCCGGTTATTTAACTTCAGGATTATCTTCAGGTTTTTTTACGCCTTTATCCTCTACACCCCTTGCTTCTTTCTTCGGGCCTTTCTTCGGGCCTTTTTTCGGACCCTTCTTTTGGGCTTTCTTTTCAACTTTCTTCTCTGCTTTCTTTTCCGCTACTGCAGCCTTCTGCTCCTCTTTTTTTTCGATTTTCCTGTCGTTCTTCGGGTCAACTTTCTTCGAATCCGCATAGCCCAGCAGTGTTGCTCCAAAAATAAATGCGATTGCAAATGCCAGAATCTTCTTCATTGAAAAGCCTCCTGATTAATTTATAAATTCCCGGAACCAAATGTAATTGCAGTTTTTTCCATATTCGTAATATATGACATGGCAAAGAAACAAAGCGGCCAAATTTTTTAATAAAATGCTCCCTCGAGAAAAAATATCATCCATATACAAGAGCTACTCCGGCGAGATATTCCGATACCTCATTAAATTGTCCGGAGACAGGGACTCGGCGGAAGACCTCTTACAGGAGGTTTTCGAGAAATTCATCGTATATACATCGGAGAAAGAAATACAGGAAAACAAATATCGGCCCTTTCTCTATACAACGGCACACAACCTCTGCGTCAACCATCTCATAAAGCAAAACCGGACGCACCCGGCCAATTTCGACGAAATGGAAGACAGCTTGAAAACCGATGACACCTACCACGAGCTGATGGTCGCTGACGAACTGAATAAAAAAATATACTCCCTGATGGAAACGATGGACGCCGAATCACGATCTATATTCATTATGCACAAGGAAGGCGGTCTTAATTACGATGAAATAGCGGAAAACCTGTCACTTTCTTCTCGAACCGTCCGAAGAAGGATTAAAAACATAATGGTCAGGCTGTATGATGGATTAAAAAACGAGGGTTTTATTTCCTGACCCCGGATCATAGTTTATTAAAATCGACGAATAATTGTCAAAAATTGCGCAAGAGATTGTTATATAGTATGAGGGTACATTAATGAAAGGCCATGCGAAAGCAAAAGACCTCATCGGTCTCATCCAGGGCCGATCCAATGCCCGGAGAGCCTCGTTAATTGAAAGTCACCTGTCAGCCTGTCCCGAGTGCCGCGCCGCCTATGAAATCATGAAAAAAACGGTCACACCGGCCAAGGGGAAAAGCATCAAGCCGGCCGGGGCTGTTTATACCCGAGTTATGGCCTTCTACAACAGTTACGCCACCCGGAAGACAACGAATGGAACAATGCCGGGAATCGTATCAACAAAACCGAAATTCCGGTTCAGTTACGCGATGGTTATTGCCTCCGGTGCCTGCGCCGGCATCCTTGCTGTATTTATAATCTGGCATCCACAATATGATACCGCGCCATTACAGGCATCCAGGGTCACGGGACACGTCAGCGCCGACCGTCATACGCTTCAGAAGGGCCAGCAGATTAGTCCCGGCGTCCTGTTGACCTCGGGTGAAAATTCAAAATTTTCCATAATTCACGGCAGAATCATGAAGCTGATCGCAGGCCCGCACACCAGAATTGCAATAACCAGGTCACACATCGACAGGAAAACCGGCAAGGTATTCTTCGAGATGATCATAGACAAGGGAAGCATCATCGCCGTCTTCGATAATGCCGGCAACCTTGAATATACCCTGAAAACCCCCCACGGGAAGATTTCCTCCAGCGGCTCGAAAATCGCAATGAAAGTCGATCCATCGCAGACCCGCGTCATGGTGAAAAACGGCTCCGCGAACATTTCTGCGACCGGCGGAAATTCCATGAACACGGAGGAAGGCAGCGGGTATTCCATAACCAGCAATGAAGTCACGACCACGCTTGAACCGTCGGAAGACGAGGACAACAACACTCTTTACGACAGGACCGTGAACGAACTGATCGAAGAAGATGATGACGACGGTGTCATAGACTAGAACCGGCACTGGCGCAGGATCTCGGCCAGGTACGCATTGTAGCAGCGGTTTGCCTGCACCTGAGAGGAGCTTTCGAGCATGAAGCGAATTGTATCGGCGTCTTCCCGGTCAAAGAGAATGCGGTCGCAGGAATCAATGATATGAATGATGGTATTCTTTTCCAGCATGGCGATTACCGCCCCCGGGTGCTGGGTTCATTATCGGCAGAAAGGGCCGCGGAAAGAAGTGATTAATTGACAACACCCTGCTCATGAGGGGTTTACCGGAGAAGGGCACCCTGTTACAGAATCAGCATAATTATAATGCTACGGGCATATTAATAGGCATATGCCAGTCCGAGGAACGGCGCGATAATATAATCCGACCTCATGCTTGACGAAGATAATCCGGAACGAGTATTTATTGAAGCGCTATAATACAGGACCTGGAACCTGCATCCTGCCGCAAGGGTTATGTTCACATTCCGGAAATGATATCCGAATGCCAGCGACGGCGAGGTTCCGACGACAAACGCGCCGGATTTCCCGGACGACTTTTCTTTATCAGATGAAATGTTCTTAAACAGATTAAAATCAAGCATGGTGATCAGGCTGATCGATGCGTTGATAAACAGGCCTTTATACAGGGACTTGACATAGGAGAAACCGATGCCGAGTCCGATGGAATTAAAAGTGTTTTGCTGCTCCCACCGCATGAATTTAGGGCCAAAAAATATTTTGAATCCCAGAGGGAGCGTGATCGCCAGCAGGAGGTCCGCATCATAACGAATCGTCAGCACCTTGCCCGTTAAATTGTAATTGTATCTGAAGGGCCCCCCGGAAAAGCTTGCTGAAAGCATGTACTTGCCGTTAAACCGTACCCCGATGATCGGGTTGTACATAAAACCGTTGGCCGGTTTTTTCCCCTCTTTGCCCATGTTATTGAGCACCCAGGTCCTCCCGCCCCACCATGCATAATACTGGTTGTATCCAATGCTGAACCCCGGCAAATCCTGGTCTCTCGGCGCTGCGATTTTATTTGAACCGGACTCTCTTTCCGCAGCATACAGGGGCATGGATCCGAAAACCACAGTCACTGTTACAGCGAGCAGCATGATAATCATTCCATATTTTTTTTTCATGTGTCTCTCCTTACGCCTCAACCGGTTAATCAACATGCAGAGCGGGGACTGACCAAAAAAGCCGCCGGTACGACCTGCACAATCACACCAATTCCATAATAAAGACCACGATCATGGCGATCGAGAGCGCAAGCTTCATGAACGTGCCGGCGAGAAATCCCAGGAAAGATCCGAACGCCGCTTTCAGCGCGTCACGGTTGTTTTTTCGTGCAATTATTTCGCCGATATACGCGCCAATAAACGGCCCCCCTATTATACCGACAAGCCCGAACGGCCCTATGGAAAGAAAAAATACCCCGATTATCAGTCCTATGATGCTGCCCCAGGTCCCGTATTTCGAGCCGCCGAATTTCTTCGTGCCCCATGCGGGCACTATGTAATCCAGCAGCAGTACCGCAACGGTGATGGCCCCGAGAATTACCAGCGTGGATAGGGCAAATTCGCAGAACCTGCTGAGATGGGCCAGTATCAGTCCGGCAAAATTAAGCGGCGGGCCGGGGACGGCAGGCAGGAAGCAGCCGATTACCCCCGCGATCATCAGTATTACAGCCGAAATAATGAGGAAGTAATCCATGGTGCAAATACCTCGCAGCGTTACGTGTCCGGGGTATTCCCGGCAGCCGGGGATTTTCAATTCATGCTTCGTTCACTGTTGCAGACTTGCTTCGGCGTGTCCATACAAAAACGCCTCCGCACCGGCCCCTGGATCGGGCCTTTTCGGAGGCGTCATAACGTACGCATGCAGAATCCGATTATTCTGTTTTCACTCCCCCCGGGGCATTTTCACCCAGGAAACGCATGGTAACACCCAGGGCCACGCTCCACCGGGATTCCCTGAGGGTTTTATTCCACCCTGAACCGTTTGTCGAGGTTATCTGAGCGCCTATATCGAGGGTTGAACGGGTATAATCAACCGTTTGAGTGGACTCCGGCATGTAGAACATGTAGAATGCGCCTGCCGTGATGTCGAGCCACTCGGTTGCTTTAATAGTGCAGCCCCCACCGACGGTATGACTTGTCAGTAGCTGGTCGTTTTCGTTGCGTTTTTCCGGCTTGACTCCCGGATCATGATAGGAATAGCCGGCGCTTACGATCACCATGGGTATGATGGTCCATTCCAGAGCCTGCCCCAGGCGGTACCCGACCGGCTTAAAGCTGTTCTCCCGCCCGTCAAGATCGCGCCTGCCCGGGAAGGTGAGGTCGACAGACGTCTCGATCCTGAACTCTTTCACGATATTATAGGATACTCCCGCGGAGAGTGAGGGCGGATAGGTCACCTTCATCGTGTCCCCGATATTTTTCCATGAGCGGGGGTCCATGCCGGCAAAATTCAGAACGCCGCCGACCGTCGACACGGAATCAGCCAGCCGGTCATTGATGATAAGCGGCCAGATGCTGTCGGCGAACAGGTTCAACTGGCCCGATTGCACCACTGTGGGATGGGCGATGAATCTGTTGGTCCTCTTGTTCAATATCATGGGAAAATAATACTCCGCCCTGATACCAATGTTCAGGCTATCCAGCGGTTTGAAGTCAAGACCGGCTATCAGGCCATATCCGTTCCCGTAAACGTCGGTATCGATGGACATCGGGTACCGGATGTCAGGAAGAGCCGCGCTGTAGGTTAAATCCAGAGGTGCCTGGGAAACCTGCTGATTGCCTGTCATGTGTATGTAGCGAAATGAAATCGCCGCTGAAAGCCAGTCAAGAAACGCATAGGAACCTCCGACGGTCCCGCTCAGGTACTGCTCCGTCCGCCGGGCATACGATTTCCGGATAACCCTGTCGAGTGTCTGGCCCAGGGTTGTGACATAGGCCTCGTTCAGGGTTAACAGCGCCCGGTCCAGGTCCGGCGTCCCGTTTTTAAACGTAAGGCCCGGCGCCGCCTGTGTTACGGCGACATAGAGATAAGCGGCCCAGTTTTCTCCCTTATATATCAAATCGAAATCAGGCAGGACCGGGGCGATGATCTCGGCCGGATAACTTTTGGGCACCAGGTACCTGTTGTCAGTCGAATAGAAGTAGGGGTTTCCCAGCTCCGTGGTAAGGCTCCATGGCTGCCCTTCCGGCTGGATGCCCCACAACCTGAACGAGCTGTCCTTTCTGGCGTACAGCGTCTGCGAGCTGAACATTACGTACAGCCCTTTTCTTTTCATAAATGCCGTGCCCGCCGGATTGTAGAATGCGGCATCGGCATCCAGGGATGCGTTTCGGCTTTGAGTGCGAACGTATTCAGCGCTCTGGTTGGGCATGATGCCGTCTTCCTGATTGAGCTGACTTGCGAAAAGAGCAGAGTACAGGAAAGGAAGAACAAGCGCAACGGAATGGAGAATTAAAAGATACCGTGATAGCATTACGACCCTCCTGGTTGATAATGATTAATTACTACGAGGATATCCTATGCTCTCCATCATGTCGCCCGATGTTATAAGTTTGAACGAAAAAAAATCTGGTTGGACGGTTTTTTCATTGGGATGTCATAATAAGATGTGAGCGTGCAATGCAGAACAGTACGTAAAACCGGAGGCTGTTAGAAATTTTTGCGGTACTCAGTCGGTGTCTGGCCCGTAAAATTTTTAAAAATGGTGTTGAAAGAGGACTTTGAGCTGAAACCGACGATAAAACAGACATTAAGGACCGTGTGCTCCCTGTTCTTTGCAAGAAGGCCCTTTGCCTCCTCCACCCGGTAGCTGTTTACAAACCGCGTGAAACTTGTCTGCAGTTTTTCATTCAGGAATTGCGACAGTTGATGCGGGGTGAGCTTCATCGTGGCCGCGAGCGACCGGAGGGTCAATTCGCTGTCACGGTAGACCTTTTCCTCCTCCATGAGATAGAAAATCCGCTCACGCATGGACCCGGTATCGACCCCCCGCAGAAACGACCTCTCGTATTTCCTGCGCACCAGTTCCCTTTTCATGAGGTTGAAAATTCTCGGAAAGCGGTTATTAAAAAGAAAAACTGTTAGCATGACAAACGCAGTAATTAGGCCCGACACAAGAAAAAGAGAATGAAAACGAAAAAACATCCAGATTATGATCGGTACCGGGAGGAGGATATTCACAATCTCAAGCATGACGATCAGGCGCACTCCCTTCTTAATCCTGGCATCATTCCATAACTGCAGGCCTTCGATGACGACCATGACCTGGTATGCGATAAATATCGCCCCGCCGACAAATAATAGCGGCAGGAGGAGACTGAACCCGCGGGAGGTGAACAATTCATGAAGCACCTTCTTCTTGGCCTCTTCCGGCCACCCCGTCTGGAGCGCGATCTCCGCTACCAGGATGACTACAGCAGGAAGGAATCGCAGGAATTTCTTCGGCCTGATCCTCCTGCCCGGGTTCATGAGAAAGTGGTAGTACATATTCGTCAGGGGGCCTATGGCATAAATCGAGGTCAGGTAGAGAAAAGCGCTCCAGGGATAGTGCGGCGTCAGTCCGATGCCAAATAGCACATGGTTAAACTGGATTATCGAAACGGGAATCGTGACGAACAGGAGTATCGTGTGGAATCGCGCTCTCTCAATTCTGCCCGTGAGCTGCTCAACGCCCATGAGCAGCGTCAGGGCCGCGCTGAAAAGGATGAACACCGATGCGATCGTATTGAACATGTCCATCAAGCCACCGTCCTTTGCGCATCATGATGCCGCCGGAGCACGTACCGGATGCCATTATGGCCCGTGTATTTCCATGAGTCCCCGCGCAACCCTCCGGCATACTCAGAGGCCCGGGGTTCCATTGTGCGGGAGGACGATACAAGCCGCAATACCGGACAGCCCGGATCGATACGGGCCCGCCGGGGTGCGCGGGCCCGTCATGTACATTATTCTTTCTTTCTCCTGAAAATTCCCAGAATTTCCTTCCTCTTCCAGATAATAACCCCGGCAAGAGCCGCGAACGGGACAACGTAGATAAGTCCATACGCCACTACCAGCAGAACGTTAAGGAGTCCGATGAATGCATTCACATACTTAGGCACCTTGATGCGGCCCGGCTGCTCCGGCCCGTTAAGTTCCACGTGAATGCAGGCCCATGCCACTTTGTCCCGAATCTGCCACTTTTTGTGCTCGGCGGCATCAAGTCCGTCCTCGCTCTGGGACAGCGAGTTCTCGATATCGTTCCAGTTCCGCGACGCGGCCGTGGCCTGGCCCGACGCGATCCCCTTGCGGGCGATACGGATACGCTCCCTCTTCTCCTTCAGGTTCTGGAGCGCCATGTCTTCGGTGTGGTCGGTCGCGGTGATGTTCTCGGCGAGGAGCGTTCCGATTTTATCGAGCTCCATGAGCGCTTCATACAGCTTTTCCGACTTCACATACACGTCCGATACGGCCGTGGCCGTACTCTCGTCAAGCACAGCGCTGCCGCTCTTCACATACCCGTATTTTGCCACGACTGCCAGGAGCGCATGACGCGAAGCCAGGATATTCTTCGTTTCGTAGGTCATCTCGACCCGGTACTCGAGCAACCGCTCCTTCGCCAGGTCCATGGGCGCGAGAAAGTGTCCCTGCAGCCCCCTGCCGTCATCCGGTTTCATGGGGGGCCCGTCCGCCTCTGCCTTCCGTTCTTCGACCGCACCCGCACTGTCCAATGCGCTTTTTGCCTGCATGACCGGTTCGCTCATGGACGCTGGCGCTGCAGCCTCCTCGGACGGGGATTCCGCCTTCTTGCAGGAAAAGGGCGTTATGACCAGGAACGCGATGAAAAGAATTGCTGGAAATCTTTTAATTGAACCCATGTAATCCTCCTCTGACATGATAACTCATGCGATAATGCTATTTGATCCTGTCCGGGCGTTCCCGGTTCGCGGAATATGCACGCCCCGCACCCGGAAGGGCTACCTGCCGTTAACGCACAGGCCGCGTGCACAGACCGGCCTGCATGCCCAGGGCGCGCACCGGACCCACCGTCTGCATGGTGCCCGGTGAAATTCCTCCCCGAGCTTCCTGAGCTTATCCGCGGTTTTCCTGTCCGTGATGCCGCCGCACCCGGACTTTCTCGATACCGGATTGTAACAGGCGCAGTCTGCATCCGTTCGGCACGCACCGGCCGCGCCTGCGAGCATGGCGTCGAACCGGTCAGCGATGGCGCGGCACTCACCTGTAGTCCGGGAATCCGCCTTGACCCGGTCACACCCGCACGCGCCGAAAGCCGCGAGCAGGACCGCGGCTGCGGGAGCAATGATGATCCGATGAGTGCGTTTCATGCAGGATAGCATGCCACTGTTGTGCGGATAATGCAACCTCTTTTTACACGACCCGGCCGGGGTCATCACCACATGCGAATCTCCCAGCCCCGTTTCTGCGCCTCGCGCCTGAGCTTCGGGTCAGGGGTCACGCAGACCGGGCGGCCGACCGCCTCCATGACCGGCACGTCCGCGATCGAGTCCGCGTAGTACCAGGAGCCGGCCAGGTCAATTCCCCGCTCGCTGCAGTAGGCCTTCGCGCGGTTGAGCTTTTCGGGGCCATAGCAGTACCGGCCCTTCAGCGCACCGGTGAGCAAGCCGTCCGCCACCTCGACCTCTGAGCAGATGACGTCGTCCATGCCCAGCTCGTCCCTGATGGTCTCGCAGAAGAAGGTCGTTGAGGCCGAGAGGACGACCGTGCGCACGCCGCTTTCGCGGTGCATGGCGACCTCCCGCCGCGCGTCCTCGCGGACGTACCGCTTAAGCTCTTCCGCCCATTCGGCCGCGATCGGCCCGATCTCGTCGACGCTCATCCCGGCATACCAGCTCATCCAGCGGTTGATTGCGCGGTCCGGCGATATGAGGCCGGCGCGGTACAGGACGACGATAACGAGCGCGAAATAGGCCTGGCGGCGGCTGATGATGCCGTGGCGGCGCGAGCTTTCAAACATGATCTGCCCGCTCGAGATGCTCAGTATGGTGTGGTCGAGATCAAAAAAAGCGGCTTTCATACCATGGGCCTCCACGGTGCGGTCAGTCCTGTCGCGCCGGTCCGCCGGCGAGCTTCCCCGCGTGATACGTCAGGTAAAAGTAAAGCTCCCGGGAGAGGAACTGCAGCTTGCTCCCTACCCCGCGGACGCGCGTGGTGGGCGTGGGGGCCTGGCGCGCGTCCATGCCGATGTCCCGCGCGATCATCATGGCGCGCTTCATGTGGAGCGGGTCGCTTACGATGAGCAATGTTTTGAGTCCATGCTCCCGCGACAGAGCGAGGGCATACTTCAGATTTTCCTCCGTGGTCCGCGACTTTTCCTCGATGAGGATGTCCCGGTCCGGCACGCCGGCGTTGATCGCGTAGCCCTTCGCGGCAAGCGATTCGGACGGCTCGTTCCTGCTGTCGGGCGCACCGGTGAAGATAATCTTCCTGACACGGGCCGCGCGGTATAGTGTAATGGCGTGGTTGATCCGCTCGCGAAACACGGGAGAGGGCCTTTCTCCCCAGACCGCTGCCCCGAGCACGACCGCAGCGTCCGCGGAGCCGGTCCCGCTGCCGTCAGCGTATGATACAATACTGAATACCGCAAACGACAGGAGCGCTATCATGACCGCGAGGCAGGCGAGCAGCGTACGGATGAAGATTTTAAATTTCATATCTCAGTTAGAAATGGACGAGAACATGTTTTCTGTCAACATAATATTGCCGTGCGCGAGGCAGATCCGGTTCAGAAATGGTCGAATGAACTCTTACTGTCATCGCGAGCACAGCGATGCGATCTGCATTTTGACGGCATGAATGAATATGAAAATGATGATGCAATTATTTATCAATGGATCGATTGCCTTGTCGCCTCCCGGCAGTTTACAATGCCAGGGTGCATGCTGGACTCCGGTCGGCTCTTCGCAATGACAGGCGTAATGCAATTAACAACGGACGATTAACAATTCCGAATAATCGTATTGGCTCCTCAGGAACGGATACGATTAACAATAATTATTCATTGTCTTTACAGGTTGATCGGCCGCCCCTCTTGCCTTACGCTGTCCCAGTAGGGCGATATCTCGAGCAGGCGGTTGACCACCTCGGGCATGACCGCAAGGACGTGGTTGACGTCCTCGTCCCTCGTGTACCGGGAAAGGCTGAAGCGTATCGAGCCATGCGCCGACGTGAACGGAACGCCCATGGCCCGGAGCACGTGCGACGGCTCGAGAGAACCGGACGAGCAGGCCGAGCCTGACGACGCGGCAATTCCCTGCTGGTCGAGGTAGAGGAGGATCGCCTCCCCTTCGATGTATTCAAAACCGACGTTGGTGGTGTTCGGCACGCGCCGTTCCCTGTTCCCGTTGAGGTGCGCGTTCTTGAACGCGCCAAGAATGCCGGCCTCGAGGCGGTCCCTTAGCTTGTTCACCCGCGTGGCGTACTCGGGCAGGTGCTTCATGGCAAGCTCCGCCGCCGTTCCCATGCCGATGATGCCGGGTACGTTTTCGGTACCCGGTCGGCGTCCCTTCTCCTGGTGGCCGCCATACAGGATCGGCCTCATCCGGGTGCCCCGCCTTACGTAGAGAGCGCCGATCCCTTTGGGCGCGTGGAACTTGTGGCCGGATATAGTGAGGAGATCGCACTGGATATTCTTTACGTCGATGGGCACCTTGCCGGCGGCCTGTACTGCATCAACATGAAAGGGGATTCCTCGCTCTTTCAGATATGCCCCGATCTCGTTCACCGGGTTTATGACGCCGGTCTCGTTGTTGGCGAACATGACCGATACCAATGCGGTATCGTCGTCGACCGAACTTTTCAGGAGCTCCAGGTCGAGGGTGCCCTCCCGGTCGACCGGTATGTAGGTGACGCGGTACCCGTCCTTTTCCAGCTTTTTGCAGAGAGAGATAACGGCCGGGTGCTCGACCCGCGTGGTAATGATGTGGCGCTTGTCCCGATAATAGGCGAGCGAGCCCATGATGGCCATGTTGTCGCTCTCCGTCCCGGTGCCGGTAAACACGATCTCGTAATCGTACTCGGCGCCGATGAATGAGGCGACATTCATGCGCGCCTGTGCAACGTCACGGGCTACCGAGCCGCCGAAGGAATGCATGCTCGAGGGGTTGCCGTACCTCTCCTTTAAAAACGGAAGCATTGCTTCAAGGACCTCGGGCGCGATCATGGTGGTCGCGTTATTATCAAGGTATATTGTTCTATCCATTTCGCCTCCCCCCGTGCGCATCTGTTACGATTTGACCTCGTGAACCGTGATTCCCTCTTCTACAAACTCGCGGAGCTTGGCCTCGACCGTGTTCTTCAGCGTCACGTCCGAGACCATGCAGTTGACGCAGTGCCCGCGCAGACCGACGTGCACGTCCTTTCCGTCGATGTCGATGAGCTCGATGTCGCCCCCGTCTTTCTGGAGCATCGGCCTGATGACGTTGGCGATAGTCTCCTCCACGAGCTGCATCCGCTTGATATTGGTAAGCGGTTTCTTGTCGGCCTTTGTCGTTTCAGCCTTCTTCGCCTCGCCCGCCATCTCGTGCAAAATGTCCTCGATCTTCGGTATGCAGGTCCCGCAGGCGCCGCCGGCCTTGGTGTAGTTGGTAACGTCCTCGACCGTTTTCAGGTTATTCTCCCTGATGACGTTGCGGATCAGGTTCTCGGTCACGCCGAAACACTGGCAGACGATCTCACCCTCGTTGTCGACGTGGTCCGCGATCTTCTCGCCGCGCCAGTGGGCCAGGGCCTTCTCCAAAGCCTCGTTCCCCATAACGGAGCAGTGCATCTTCTCCTCGGGGAGCCCGCCCAGGAAATCGGCGATGTCCTTGTTGGTGATCTTCTCGACCTCCTCAACCGTTTTCCCGATGATCATCTCGGTCAGGGCAGAGGAAGACGCGATGGCGCTGCCGCACCCGAAGGTCTCGAACTTGGCGTCGCGGATTACGTGCTTGTCGTCTATCTTGAGATAAAGCTTAAGCGCGTCACCGCATACAATGCTGCCGACCTCTGAGACGGCATTTGCGTCATCGATCTTCCCGACATTCTTTGGGTTCGTGTATAATTCTTTAACTTTATCCGTGTAGTCCCACATAGAAATCCTCCGCAAAATCAGGCGCACAGTATTGAATGTTTGCCACAGTCTGTCAATAATATAACTGCCCGGGCAGGCACGCCAATACGTTAATATACTCTAAAATACTTAATATTCCCACTATTATTTTTAATTATTCTACGGTGGTAAAAATTTTTTTATTTCAGGACATCCTATTCGTAATACCTGCATGAAACAATCAATATCAAAAAAAATAGAAACCACCATCAATATCCGGGGATCATTGAAACGCCGTATTGTCACGGCGTCATATCGTTCGGGGGTTACATGCTCAGACATCATTGCTGCTGCGCTGAAACGGGTAATGAAGGAAGATGAGCATGAAATGAAAATCGGCACGCGGGTAAAATACCAGAAAAGAAGAGACCCGTCGGAATGGGAAACGCTTCATGTCCTATGGCTGCCGGAGGACTATGAGTATTTTACAGATTTGAGGAAATTCAGAAAAATGTCGGTTTCTTATGTTGTTTCATATTCCATAAAAAAATACTTAAATCAAATACTAGATCAAAATTCAACCGATAACTATCTAAGTATCTTCACAGGTTATATTTTTATAAAAGAAATTATAGATAAAATACCAAGCTGGAGGCTGATCTGGGGGAGACCGCCAAGCATCACCCGCATTCCTCACCCCCATTTAATATTATAACGCACCCGTATTTTCGAATTTCATCTAGTCATGCCCATGAAAAAGCCCGGCTACCTCATCGGGCCTCTCAAGCATTATCTTCGCCCCGGCCGCCGCTATCTCATCAGCGCTGCGGAAACCCCAGAGTGCGCCAGCGGGATACATACCGGCAGCAAGGGCGGTTTTCATGTCAGAGCCGGAATCACCGAGGAAGAGGAACCGGGCCGGCTCGATCCTCATCTCTGCTGCTATCGCCAGTGCTGCGGCCGGGTCCGGTTTCTTCGGTACAGTATCAACCGCGCCGCGGACAAGCTCGAAGTCGCCGGGCCGGAAGAACCGATCGCAGAGCAGGTGGGTAAAGTCATCCGGCTTATTGGAGAGAACCGCCCGCCGCACGCCCATTTCTGTAAGTCCGTCGAGCAGTTGCCTCACGCCCGGGTAGGGCCGTGTCGTATCGGCCCACCGGCGGGAGTATTCCTCCTGCATGTCGGCAGCGACCCGGTCTGCCACCCCGTCGCCGGCCCCCGGGGGGATCGCCCTCCGGGCCAGATCGCCGACGCCCCCTCCGACCATCAGGCGGTACCGGTCGGCGGGATGAGGCGGGAGCCCACTCCTCTTCAGCGCCTCGTTCATCGAAACGGCTATGTCCTCGAGTGTATCGAGGAGCGTTCCATCAAGGTCAAACATGATAGCGAGAAATCTCATGCGGAATCGCCTCCACTGGGTATTCAGGGAGCTTGAATCATTTCAATCATGCAAGTATAATTTCGCCAGAGGTATTAAAAAGGCAATCCCCCGATGGGTGGAGATGCATCCCATCGGGGAAAATTGATGCAGTGTCAGATTGAAAGGGCCCAGATTAATTCGGAGACAGGCTCGTTGTACAGGCCGGAAGCCTCGTCGTTGTCCCAGTACCAGCCGCCCATGAAAGTTCCGTCATTGATATAATTGGCCACGATATAATCTTCCGCCGTCTGAATCGCGCCCTGCATGGCCGAGGCGTCCATGCCGTATCCCGTCTCGGCGCCTTTCAACGCCATGAGGCAGAATGCCGTGGTCT
Source organism: Spirochaetota bacterium (assembly GCA_022704585.1). The sequence goes on from JAKJGD010000003.1 coordinate 14,473, forward strand.
GCGGATCAAATTCCGGGTAAGTGGACGACATTCCCCAGTACCCGGAGACGTCCCGCCACGACAGGACCTCCGTCGCGTATTCGGTAATCTTGGCCGAATAGGCCGCCTTCGTGTCCGGATAGATTCTGGCAAGCTCCGTCAGGTAGAAGCAGAAGGCGCCGACAGAAAGCCTGTTGGTGCCGTATGTTGGGGCGGCGAGGTCCCTCCATCCGGCCTCATTTGCGATCATGTAGTCCGCACACGCAGTCGCGAATTCTTTCGCTCCCGGATACGCCTTGTCAACCGAGGCAAGAGCCAGCGCTGAGTTCATATAAAACCCCGCGTCGTACCCGGCCAGGTCGTATCGCTGGGCTATCATCTGTTTCGCCCATGCTTCGCCGCCCGTGCTGCCGCCGTATGAATTCGTGCTGATCTCATTGTCAAAATTAAACTCGGCCTGGTCGAGGTACTTCGTCTCGTCCGTCAGCTGGTACAGCTTCACGAGATAGAAGGTATCGGTGCTCCGGCGCCGGTCAAGGCCGGTTTTACCGACAATAGCCTGGCCCAGTATAACGAGGTTGTCGCCCATGGTACGAGCAAAATCCAGCATGGAATCATACCCTGCCATGTGCGGGTCAAACTGCTGCTCCATGGCGATCAGGATCCCATAGTTGTTCATCGACAGGACATTGGGATACGTGGCACTGCTCCCGTCTTCGCCCCACCGCATGACCCCGTCCATCTTGATGGAGACAGTATAATTGCCAAGAGCGTTGTACGGACTTCCGGGCGTAGAGCCGTACACCACACGTATCTGCTCGGAAGACCGCATGTACACGTCCCGCACGGCCGGGAGCGCGGTAGAGCCGAACCCCTTAAACGCTGCGGTGTTGCCCGCGCCGCCGATCTCGGCACCATCCGAGTCATGGAAACTCGCGTCAACCGTGAGAGTGAAATCTGCTTCATCACCCTGCGCGTCGGTCGTGAGAAGGACTATATTCCCGTACGTCCCGTCAACAGCCGCCCCTAACACGGTAAGCCCCGGAATTGCGAATAATCCGGTGGAGGCACCGTCAACTGTGTTAACGCTCCGGTTGAAAACCACCTCGACATGCGTGTCGTCGATTCCGCAGGCGTGAAGCACCTTGAAAGTCAAGCCGTCATCGAAGCTCTTGAACGGACGATCTGCCGTGACATTAGGGGTCCGTATAGTATAATCAAGATACGAGACATGATCCGCGTACGTCATCTTGAACAGATACGAAAAGCCGCTGACAGTCCCGGAACCTGATTTTTTCGAGAGTACCACGCTAAAATCGGTATTTGACCTGTGCGTAAGGTCCAGGATTTCCTGCAAAATGTCATTCTGATACTCCGACAATGAAGAATATTTTGTGATAAGTGATGGCAATATCCGGGACTTGCCTGCCTTGCACTGAGTCATGCCGATTGCCAGGACAAGTACGGCAACCAGACCGGTGATACGATAGAAACATGTTTTCATTTTCTTCTCCCAAACTTTTTTTAAATGCCTGGAAACAGGCTGTAATGAATCCCCATACAACATTTATCTTGTATATACGATAAACCCAAACCCCATTTACTATATCCCCACTATTATTGTTATGATCAAATATTTTTTTCATGTCTATATTTATCATTATTTAAAACCCGCCTGAATGGGCTTTTTTATTGTATTTATAATTTATATTAATTTTATTCAATGACAAGTTTCAGATTAAAATATTTATAAAAAAAGACAAATAAATAAACAATGTTCACATTATGAACAACATTATTGTCTCATATTTACTCTAAGACCAATTTTTCTAATCCACTCCCCGCTTTGGAATGGAGAAGCGCGCTATGTGGTACACCAGAATACCGTATGCAACCGACACATTGAGGGATTGCTTCAGTCCGTGCATCGGTATATCGACCGCCATATCACACAGATTAAGCAGCTCGTCGGTGATACCGGTGACTTCATTGCCTATCACGAGGCAGAGGGGGAAAGTGTACGAAGCCTCATCGTAACTGACGCTCCTGTTCGTGTGCTCCAGCGCGACGATATGATACCCGCGCTTCTTGAGAAGGCGGACCGCTTCGAACTGGTTTGGAACGTATTCCCACGGAACGCTCCGCACGCTTCCCAGCGACGTCTTTTCGATCTCCGGCCTCGGAGGGTACCCGGTATAACCGCACAGGTACAGCTTCTCGATACCGGCCCCATCTGACGTCCGGAAGATTGAACCTACATTGTACAGGCTCCTGATATTCTCGCACACTACGGTTATGGGGCATCGTGACAGCCCGCCGAGCTCTGATTCGACGGGCCGGGCTGCCTTCAGCTCCTCGTGGCTCAACTTCCTGATCAGTCGGTCCGTCATGATGGTCCTTGTGTTGATTTATCTGTGGGCGCCGTTGAACCGCACGATGGGCCAGTTGTTCCGCTCGGCGCGCTCCGTGAGCAGGAGGTCAGGGTTTGCTGCTCCATGAACGGTGCGTCGTATATGCTGTCCCCGAAAAAAGCGCACCGTGCCAGGGGAATCCCGGCTTCGTCAGCATACCGGCGACCGAGCACGACCTTTCCCTCGCCGATGCAGTAGGGGCTCAACGGATCCGTGAATCGGCCTTCCGCTTCGCCGAACCGGTTGGCAATCATCATGTCCATGCCCAGGGCCTCGGCAAACGGCCCGGCTATCACGTCGTGCTGGGCCGTCAGCATGACCGTTCTGCATCCCCTTTCCTTCAGCGCGGTTACGATATCCTCCGCTTCATGGTATATATGGACCCGGCCCGCCTCGCTGAAGAAGTCCCGGCTCATCTTCCTGAATTCATCGGGCAACATGGAACGCGCCCTGAACCGCTGGTAGCGCATGTATTCGTCG
>JAKJGD010000310.1 GCA_022704585.1 Spirochaetota bacterium
CATCACCAAGGCGACCGGCATCATGATCGGCCTTTTCATGCTCGGCTCGGTGGGCCTTGCGACCCTCGAGTCAAACCGGGTCGAATCGCTCAAGAAGGAGCTGACCGGTGCCGGCGGGAAGAAGGCCGACGTGAAAACCGGCGCGAAAGACGAAGTAAAGACTGACGCAGCGAAACCCGCCGAACCGGCGAAAGCCGACAAGGGCGCGCCCGTAAAGTAAGCGTTCCTGCCATGGCGCGCGATCTGAACGTAGATGCGGGGGAATGCACCGGGTGCGAGTATTGCGTTGATTCTCTCCCCGGGGTGTTCCGCATGGATGAGGACGGGATAAGCACCGTCATCGATGCGGGAGGCGCTGATGAAAAAAGTATCCAGGAGGTCATCGATAACTGCCCGGCAGGGTGCATTCACTGGAAGCGATGACGTCACTATATTCCGCTCCGGCGGCAGGCAGAGCATAAATAATCAAACAGGAGTGTTTCAATGGTAATCAAAGACTATATTTTTACATCGGAATCGGTATCGGAAGGGCATCCCGACAAGGTCGCCGACCAGATATCCGATGCAATTCTGGACGAGCATATCAAAGGAGATAAAAAATCGAGGGTGGCCCTGGAAACCCTCGTTACCACGGACCGGATCGTCCTCTCCGGTGAAATAACATCGACGCAGAAAGTCGATTACGAGAAAACCGCCCGCCAGGTGGTCGCCGATATCGGCTATACCGTCCAGAAGATGGGCTTTGACCATATAGACAGCAATTGCCAGGTGTTCGTCCACACCCAGTCTCCCGACATTTCCCAGGGCGTTACCGAGGGGCAGGGGCTCTTCGCCGAGCAGGGCGCCGGCGACCAGGGCATGATGTTCGGCTACGCTGTTGATGAGACGAGCGAGCTGATGCCGATGCCGATACTGCTGGCCCACAAGCTCGTGAAGCGGCTGGCCGACGTTCGCCGCAGCGGCGATCTGACGTTCCTCAGGCCTGACTCGAAGTCGCAGGTTACAATTCAGTACGTGGACAGCATGCCGAAGCGGGTCGACGCCATCGTCATATCCACCCAGCATACGGATGAAGCGACACACGACCAGATCACCGAGGGCGTCATCGAGACGACCATCAAGAAGGTGATACCGGCCGGTTTTATCGACAAAAACACGAAGATTTACGTAAACCCGACGGGCCGTTTCGTCGTTGGCGGCCCCAGCGGCGATACGGGGCTTACCGGAAGAAAGATCATCGTCGACACCTACGGCGGCATGGGCCGTCACGGCGGCGGCGCGTTTTCCGGCAAGGACCCCTCCAAGGTAGACCGCTCGGCCGCGTACATGGCCCGCTATATCGCCAAGAACATCGTGGCCGCCGGCCTTGCCCGCCGCTGCGAAGTGCAGCTCGCATACGCGATCGGCGTCGCCGAGCCCGTTTCGGTCCTGATCAACACGTTCGGCACCGGTACCCTGTCCGAGGACAAGATATCCGACAGGGTGCGGAAGGTCTTCAACCTGAAACCGGCCGGTATCATCGAAATGCTCGATTTATTACGGCCCATATACCGCTCCACGTCGAATTACGGTCATTTTGGCAGGGAAGACGCCGGCTTCGTGTGGGAAATGACAAACAAGGCGGCCGCTCTGAAGGGCTGATGCCGCAGGAATAGGATGCGAATTTTGAATTGATAGGTCCGCAAGCGTTTGCGGACCTATCGCGTTTGCGGCGCTATCGCGTTTAATGCTTTACAACGAATGGACACGAACATACCGAATTGACCTGGAAAGCGATAGGCAATGGGCCTTGAATTATATTTTGGTATGATATATTTCTCTCAGAGAGCATAAAGAACAGGGAGATATACAACTCGATAATATAATACTTTGTGCTCTTTGTGAGGCCCTTTCCTGTTATAACATACCAGGGGCTTGAAGAGAAAATTCATTTATTAATAATCAGTGTTCATTCGTGTCCATTAGTGCTGCTTCCCGTATGCAGGGAAATCGTTCATACTCCGGCCATAACCGACCGATAATAACGGTGGACCCATACGTCAACCAAGGACCGGACACATGAAGGAAGTCAAGATCAAAGCTTACTTATACCGCTGCGGGTGCGGATACGAATTGAAGGTGTTCCTCGATTCGGGGATTCCCTCCGAGACATGCAAATGCAGGGGATGCGGAGGGACGATCCAGCGCAAGGAAAGCTGAAAGGGCTCCTGTTGTCGATTCCCCGACGCATACGTTTGAACAATATTTATACTGCTGAACGGTTCGTGAACATGAAGAAACTGCTGCTTGTACCGTGCGCCGCGCTGATCGCGCTCGCGCTTCCCGCTGCCGCCCTTGATACGGGCGGTACCGCTGCCGCAACCAGGGATGCGAAGCTCCCGGCGAAAGAGGAGGCAGCACGCCCCGCCGCGGAAGGGGGCGCCGTTGTGCGCGAGGGGGATAGCGGGAAAAAAGAGGAGAAGTCCCGCAACTTCAATGTCGACGCCCTGATCCTGTACGGACAGTACAACCGCATCCTGTGGGACGCCGGCATTACCCAGAGCTTTGACACGTTCACATACCAGCTCAATTCCGATTTCAGCCGCTCGAACGATTACGGGTATAAAAACTCTCGTTTTTACGACAACGAGATCGGATTTAGCGGAACAGCCGACCTTTCCGAAAACTGGAAGTTCACGCCCGAGGCGGAAGTGAGCAACGAGTCCCACGGCATGTTCCGGAATCCCTTTTACAACCGGGAAGAAAAGGACCGTATCATCCTTAACATCAAGAATACGTACCAGCCGCGGCCCTTCCGGTGGGACTTTAACCTCAGCGGGATATATTTCATCCACCGCTTCGACACGTCGTTATTCCCTGACGTGTACACGTACCGTCCCTACCATTCGAGCGATTTTTACAAGGCGGGCGCCGAGATCGGCTGGCAGTATATCATATCGGCAGCCAACAAGGTGAGCTTCAATTCGAAGTTTGCCCAGTACTTTTATTCCGGCCCGTCGGACAATGACACCTACACGGCGAACGAGCTGATCTGGAATTTCAACGTGGGCGAGTACTTCAAATTCGGGCTGGGCCCGCTCTACGCCTACAACCGCGACGGCGGGCATTTCGTCTCCGGAAGGATCGAGGCGTCCACGGTCAACCTGAAGTTCGTATCGGTAACCGCCTCGTACCTCTATGATCTCACGCCCTTTACTCCCGAGAACTATTACTTTAACCAGCGATACGTGCGGCCGTATTACAGCCTTTCGCCGGGCCGCGGTCATCATGCCACCCTGGTAGTGGGGGTGGACGCGAACCGGACCAGCGACAGGCCCTTTTACGTGAAGAAGGTGAAATGCAGGGCAACCGGGACCTTCCTGACCAGCGACCGGTACTATTCCTTTTTTTCACTGCCGGAGCAGGTCCTCGCGCCGCACCAGATGAAGATCGCCGAGGCCCAGGCCCAGGGCGAGGCGGCCCTCGGGCTTGCGATATACGCCGCGTATGTCGAGCTGGGCGCCCGGTACCAGTATTCATATTTTTACGCGAGCGACTACGTGACCTACCAGCCCGAGCATACGGCGGGGGGGTACGTCAAGCTGGAGGTATGGCGGTTCGAGACCGAGTTCAGCACCTCGTACCGCGGCCGGATGCATTCCAACCCGTTCATGGATGTTACGATGAGGCCCGCGCTGATCGGCTCGCTCCACCTCCAGGTCAAGGTGTATGAATCGTTTTACCTGTACGGAAAAATCGACAACATATATAACGGCAAATTCAGCACCGTATACGGCTACCCGGAGCAGGGGCGCACGATAATCGGCGGTCTGCGCATAAGCATATGAAGCCCGGAGGTGGCGGCCCCGCCGCCCCTCCCGTGCGCCGCCTTTATTTGTAACC
>JAKJGD010000004.1 GCA_022704585.1 Spirochaetota bacterium
ATTACAGCCCGGACCCTGTTTCCATCAATTCAACCAGCCGGCTGACGAAGCGCGCTGCCGGAGCGCCGTCAACCACGTCATGGTCGATCAATAAGGTCAATGACAGATACTCCCTGATTGTAACCGCGTTGTTTATTGCACCGGGCTTCCGGACAATCGAGCCCAGGCCAAAACATACGGGATGGATGCTGTAGGGGATAAACCAGCCGCTTGTCTTCCCCATCATGCCGATCGAGGTAACAATGGCAGTGCCCATCATGTTCTTCACGCGCCGGGGGTTCGACAACAGGATTTTCCAGATAATAAGGCGCAGCCAGCGGGGCAGGAGCGCGAACAGCTCCATGGGTTCCGCGGATTGTTTCCCGCCCAGGACATAGTCTTTTCCGGTGCGTACTTCCTGCTTTTTCGCCGTTTCAATTTCATTGAACAGCTCTTGTGCGCTTTTTTCATTGACCTTCCTGATAACAATGGGCAGCGGAACTAACGCTCCGTTGTAATCCTTCTCAATGACCAGGGAAATGTCGACATCATCGAATACGAGAATCCTGTTTTTGCCTTTCCGCAATGCGTGAACGCTCTTGTGCTCCGAAACGGCCTGGCCTATGCATTTGAGCGTCCAGGAAGTAAACGACAGCGTTTTCCCGGACTTCTTTTGAATGGTTCTGATCTTCTTCCGGGCCTCCGTGACGTCGATCTCGATCATTGCCCTGACGTGATGTTTCCGGGAGCCGAGCGCGCCGATGTCCATGGTGAATAGCCGGCTGGAGGGGAGGGTGACTATGCTGTAACCGGTGTCTTTTTGCATGATTGTTTCCTGGAATCACTCGGCCGGATTGATGCATGATCTTTTGTCCGACTCATATGCATCGCAGCAGAAGATCCTGCACCCCTGCGGCCTCGAGTCGTAGATCGTGCAGCGCCCCGCCGGGCTCAGGTTGGGACAGGCCATAACGGTCCGCCCCGGCGCCACGACCAGCGGGGACCGTTCTCCCGACATCGGGAGCTTCCCGCAGCACTGCATCAGCTTTTCATCGATCAGGCAGGATTCGCACAGGGACATGGGACGCGCCTCAGAGGGGCGCGCCGGCGGTGCAGAAGCTCTTGTACCGTTCCTTGGCTATGTCGTAAATCTTCTTCACGAGCTCGCCCGGGTTGCGGCGGTACTGCTCCATCCGGTCGGTGACCATCTTCTTCACCTGGTTGATGTTGATGGAGGAGCCGGTGAACACGACCTCGATCTCGCGCTCCACCGACTGGTAGCTTTCGCCCGAGTGCTCGATCCGCTGGCCGATGATGTTGTTCTGCATGTTGCGGTGCTGTATCTCGATGTCGATGAGCTCCTGCGACTTCTCCTTCGTGGTGGAGAACACCGTGAGCGACGGCATGTACTCCTCGAACTCCTCGGACAGGAGGATGCTGTCGAGCCTGCCGTTGAAGTTTAACAGGGGCAGGAGGGATATCAGCGACGAGCCGTACAGCGTTATGGTCGCCTCCGGTATGATGTTGTCAAACGGGTTGAAGGCGATCGAGTTCATCAGGGAGAAGGTCTTGACCCCGGCCTCGCCCCTTCCGATGTACACGATCTCGTCGCTTTTCAGGTCGCTCTCGTGCATGAACTTCTCGATCACCAGGCTCTTGCGGTCGCCGGAAATGAACCGGATCACGTCCCCGGCGTAGACCTCCTTGTTCGCCTGGTCGAGCTTCTTCATGTATTCGGTGGAGAAGAGGTTTATCTCGTTCAGCCCGACCCGCTTGACGAACTCGATGGCTATCTCGAAGGGCATGGCTGTGAGCACCAGGGGCGCGTAGGGCTTGATGAATTTGACGAAGAGCTCGGCGCCGGGGAAGAGGCGCGATTTTTCGCCGATGACCGAGATGCAGGAGGTGGGCACCTCTTTCAGGAGAAAGTCGGGGAAATACACCGCCAGCTTGAAGAAGGAGAAGGGGACATCGCCCTCGACGGATATCCGCCGGTTGTTGATGTCCAGGATGTTCTCGATCTTGATCCCCTCGGTGTCGAAGAAGATGTTGTCGATCAGGGTGCTGTAGTCGCCGATCTCGAGGAAGTCCCCCAGGCCGAGAAATATTTTCTTCGGCTGTTTCAAGAGGTAGGAGAGCTCCTTGAGGTAGTCCTTCCGGTCGAGGCCGACGCGCTCGAATCCCTTTTCCTTGCCGCGGTTGATTATCAGGTCGTAGGTGTCTTCTGTCATGATTGATCTGGTTGTTCCCCAGAAGAGAATGTGCTGAAAACGGGCGCCGGAGTCAATATTTTTTTTCCTGGGGCCGGGCGCCTGTCCCTCCTGTCCCGGGGATGTCAGGCCAGGGAGGTACACTGCCATGGAGAGCGGAGCGCCCTTCGTCCGCACTCGGCAACCAACCGGTCCCTGGGCGACTTGCGCTGAGCCTGTCGAAGTGAGCCGAAGGGTGCTTCGTCGTCCCGACAGTATCGGGACTCCCCGCAATGACTGATTACACCCATCAGTCCCTCGTATGGAGCAGGCCGGATGTGAATCCCGCCTGCCCGGGCGGTCATTGAAGGAAATTTATCTTGACACTTTTTCCCTTTATATATTATTCAGGCACTTTCCGGCCGAAAATATAAAGAAGAACACCTGTTTTTCAAAAACGCTCCAGCCGCATGCGGGGCATATATTTTACCAGGAATCGTAATGAAGAGAAAGATCGTATTGTTTTCATGGGCCGTTGCCGTATGCACGCTGATTTTTTTCATCGGGTATTCCCGCGCGTCGCTGGCCACGGGCCTGTTCCGCTCCGCCGAACGGGAGATGAGCAATAAGGCACCCGATTACACGGCGAATGACCGCGCCAGGACCTACGGCAGGCAATTCGCCTCCTGGCTCAACGGCAACGTGCCGGGCGGCATGGTGCCTTCCGCGGCGGTCGGCGTCATACAGGGCGATGAGCTTGTGTTCCACCATGGCGTGCGCGCCGACCTGGACACGCGGTTCGGCATCGCCTCCCTGTCCAAGACCTTCACCGCGGTACTGGCACTGCGGCTGCACGAAAAGGAGCTCCTTGACCTTGATGCGCCTGTTTCGAAGTACCTGCCCGGCGTGGTCATCGGGCGGGCGGAGCTCCACTCGGTCCCGGTCACAGTCCGGCACCTCCTTGCCCACACCTCCGGCATCCCGTCATACGGGAGCAGCCACCGGGTCTTCAGTTTCGGCAACCGGTCCGTGTCCGTGCCCGCGCAGGTGCACCCGGCCGGGTACTGCTATTCGTACTCCAACGAGGGCTACGCGCTCATGATGCTCGTGATCGAGGCGGCCACCGGGAAGTCCTACGCGCAGAACATGCAGGACCAGGTACTCGGCCCGCTCGGCATGACCGCGAGCACCGCCGAGTTCGCCAACGGCACCGGCGGGATCGTGACCACGATACGCGACCTGGCGAAGTACACGGCCATGCTCCTCAACCGGGGCAGGTACCGGGGAAAGCTCATCCTGGGCGAGGAGTCCTTCGCGCAGATGCTCGCCAAGCCGGTCGAGCTTCCCGCAACCCGGGTCGACTACTACTACTCGCTCAGCTGGGAGGTCATCACCGTCGGGGGCGAGATCGACAGCTACTACAAGGCGGGGCGCTGGTTCAACCAGGCGTCCGGCCTGCAGGCCTTTCCCTCGAAGAAGATCGCCTTCATCTATCTCTGCAACCCGCCCGAGCACCTGGGCGACTCGTTCATGTCGTGGCGCCAGGGACTTACCGGCATGCTGCGCTACCTGGTGCGGAAGATTTCCGACGACGAGAGGCTTTGCACGGAGTGGCCCTCCCTTACGCCGGGCGAGCTGAAGTGGTACGAGGGCTCGTACCGCAACGTCATCACCGGCGAAACGGTGAAGGTGTCCCTCAAAAGCGGCACCCTGTTCAGCAACGGCTTCGGCGGCTTCATGCCGCTCAGGACATTCACCTCTAACCGCTTCCTGATAGACAGCGGAAGAATGCTCCATAATTTCGTCTGGAAGGACAACCGCGTCGTCGGCCTGGCGCTCCGCCACGGCTACTACGAACTGGTGCGACCCTGAATTTAATTTGACAAAAGGCCCCGCATGACCCTCAATAGATTCCCTGCCGGTGAAGCGGGGGCGGGCGCGTTCATGCGCGCCGATACTGCGCCGCGGCACCGGCCATGGACCGTCAATGAGAAATTCGCCACTGACATCGGCCATCGTGCTCTGCTCGCTCCTCTCGGCCGCGGCCGCCGGCGGGTGCTTTGTCGAAAAATCGGCGCCGCAGCAGAACAAGGCCGCAGTGCCCGGGCCGGGGCCCGGCACGTTGAGCAAAGAAGCGGCGCGCGAGCTCCGCGCACGGAACATTATCGCGGAGAAAAAATCGCTCTCGGCATGGCTGCTCGCGAATACCTACTACCCGATCGTGCCTTCCGCTGCCGCGGCCGTGGTGGAGCATGACCGGGTGATCTACCGGCAGACGGTGCGGTGCGAGCCCTCCCGGCCGTTCGGGGTCGCGTCGCTCACCAAGACCTTCACCGCGATCGCGATTCTGCAGCTCGCCGAGCGCGGCATCATCTCCCTCAACGACCCGGTCAGCAAGTACCTGCAGGTCACGTTCGAGAACAGGGCGCTGGGCTCCCGGCCGATCACCATATGGCACCTCCTGACCCACACGTCCGGGCTCGTGGAAGACCCGAACCCGAAATATGAAGAGAAAAGCTTTCCCTTTACCGTGCCCGAGCAGAAGTACCCGACCGGCTTCCGGTTCAATTACTGCAACCAGGGCTACAACCTGCTCGGTTTTGTCGTGTTCGAGGCCTCCGGCATGCCCCTGGGAGAGTACATCACCCGGAAGATACTGATACCGATGGAGATGTACGATTCGCGCGCTCCCCTGAGCACGCACGGGGCGGCCGGCGTGGAGTGTTCCATCGACGACCTGGCCAACTACCTGGTCATGCTGATGCACGGTGGGGTGTTCCGGGGGAAACGGATCATCTCGAAACGCATGTACCGCACAATCGTGGACAAAACCATCGAGGGACCTTCGTCGAAGAACGAGGAATACCGCGGCATTTGCTTCCGCGTCTGGGCTATCGACGGGGACGTCTACTCCCTGCATCATGCCGCGCACATGCCGGGCGCCGGCGGGTTCATGCAAATGTTTCCGCGTCACGACTGCGGGTACGTGTTCATCAGCAACCCGCCCGTGTACGACCGCGAGGAATTTTACGGCTACTATTACGGGCTCAAGAGCAGGCTGGCGCGGTTCTGCCGCGCGCTGATGACGGACGATTTTGACCCGGTGAGCTTCCAGGCCGACCGGCCGTCCCCGAAACAGCTCGCGATGTTCACGGGCCGGTACCGCATGAACGACGGCGGCGCTTACGTCGAGATCGAGCTCCACCCGGGCGGTTACCTGGTCGCGACCAAGTCCACGACCGGCCTCCGCTACGGGCTGATCCCCACGTCCCTGCACACCTTCGTGTACATCTACCCGGGGCAGTCCGAGAAGGGCGAGATATACGATTTTGTCATGAAGGGCCGGCGCGTGGCTGGCCTCGGCGTCAAGGACGGCTATTTTATACGCGAGTAACGATACGAATTAACGAGAGAGGATCACCCATGGAAAAGACTGTATTATTCGAGAAAGAGAACGGCGTGGCGCTTATCACGCTGAACCGGCCGGAGCGGCGCAACGCGTTGAACCAGGACCTGTTGAAGAACCTGTACAACTGCATCGAGGCGGTCGCCTCGGACATCGATATACGGGCCGCGGTCCTGACCGGAGCGGGCTCGGCCTTCTGCTCGGGGCTTGACCTGAAGGCCATAGCCACCGACAACCTGATCGATCCGCGGGGCGACGGGAAGCTGCTCTCGGACGTGCTCGGCGCCTGTGACAAGCCGATCATCGGCGCGATAAATGGACCGGCCATGACCGGCGGGTTCGAGCTGGCCCTGAACTGCGACTTCCTGATCGCTTCGGAGCAGGCATCCTTCGCCGACACGCATGTGAAGATGGGGATTCACCCCGGGTGGGGCATGAGCCAGCTCCTGCAAAATGCGGTCGGCCAGCGGATGGCCAGGCAGATGTCCTTCACCTGCCAGTTCATTACCGCGCAGGAGGCGCTCAGGGCCGGCCTGGTGAACGAGGTGGTCGCGCCGGAGCGCCTGGTGTCCCGCGCGAAGGAGCTGGCCGGCCATATCGCGGCGATGAACCCGGACATGCTGCAGACCATGCGCAAGCTGATCGAGTACCGCGACGGAGCGAGCCTGGACGAGTCGCTCGCCCACGAGGGCCGCGAATTCATGAAATTTTTCAACAAGCACTGGAAGAAATAGGGCGCGGGCCGGGGGTTCAGTAGCCTTTTGACTCGGCCTCCCGCACTTTTTTATAGAGGTTCTCGTCGCTGGTCGCGAACACGACGGAGTGGCTTTTCCATTTCTCGTAGTCGCGCACGTACTCGGTGGACATGCCGACGGCCTCCATGGTGGGCAGGTAGCGGACCCTGCCGGAGGGCTCCCGGACCTCGGATTCGCCCGAACGGACGCAGAAGAGTATGGCGTTGGAGATCAGGCGGGGCAGGAGGTCTTCGAAGGGGATGCCCATGTTGTATATGTCCCGCACGAAACGGAAAAAGCGCTTGGAGTAGAACTTGATGGTGAGGACGCCCGGCCTGGCAAAGAACACGGTCCGGTTGGCCGGGTCCCACGTGTAGCTCCTGAAATCGCGGTAGGCGAGGAGGTCGCCGCTGTTGATGTACATCCTGCCGACCATGACGATAAACGACGCCATGAAATAGCTCTCATAGTATTTATCCAGCAGCTCAAGGTGGAGCTTCTGCCGGGCACGCTCCTCCTCCGTTGCGGGTTCCGGCGGCCAGGGCCTGGTGCGGGGTCCGAGCATCTCGTCCACCGTGAGGCCGCGGGGGTTCGGCGGCTTCCGGTATCCGTACCCGGTCACGGGCATGCCCGCGGCACCGCCCCGCGAGGGCGTGATGGCGTACCAGCATTTTATTCCCGGCTCTGCCGTCATGTCCGAGAATGAGGTCACCTTCGTCTCGCCGATCGGGACGGCCGGGCCCCGTTCGAAGTAGGAGCGGGTTATGGTAAAGACCGCGTCGGGATAGTTGCAGAGCCACGACAGGGTGACCCGGTCGAACGAGGCGCCGCGCGACACGTTCAGCCCCGACACCACGGGGAGCTTGCCCTGCACGAAGAGCGAGGCCCGGCGCACGACCCTGTCCGATGCGGCGTTCAGGCCTGTTGCGGTGACCGGCTCGCTGATGGTGCAGAGGTAGGCACGGTCCGCGGCCGAGTATACCTTCGCTTCGATGGTCAGCGCGCGGTCCCGGGCGATGATCCGTCCCAGCAGGAGGTGCGTGCACCTGAGCCTGGCGCAGATCTGCGCATAGCGCCTGAGGCTTGCGGCCGGTATCGTATTTCCCGTCTCGTACGCGTAGGCAAGCAGTACGGCGTCGCGCCGCGGCGCGGCATAGAGCCGGTCCTTCCGTGCGGCAGCGGTCATGGCGTGGTAGGCGGCCGAAAGGGTCTCGCCGCTCGCGCCCGCGGCCCTGAAGCGGAGGATCCCCATGAGGGGGGAGTCGCCGGCGGGGGCCGGAGGCGCGATGAACAGCGGCAGCGCGATAAGGACGCAGGGAGCCAGCCTACAGAAGCTTTTCAAAAAGCGCCTTGACCTCATCCTCTGATTTCAGCCTGTATTTTTTCATTTTAAATATTTCAATTTTAAAGAAACCGAACCTGAAGGTTTTAACGAGATTCTCCTGCGTGAAATGGTCGCGGTACAGGTCGGCGATAGCTTTCTCGAAAATGACGTTTCTGCATACCGCTATATACAGGGGGATGTTGCTCCGGTATTCGGTCGTCAAGTTCCCGTCCCTGAGCGAGTTGATCGGCACGGGTATATCATAGGTCATTTTCTTGATCAGGTTATGGTTGTACGGGATGAGCGACTGGACGACCAGCGGCATGATCCGGTTCTCCACGACCAGGCCCGATGACCAGCTCCCGGCCAGGACCGCGTCCGCCGGCAGGTCCCGCCCGACCTCCTGCGAGGCCTGGTACAGGGTGTGGTCGTGGAACAGGAACCACCTGCCGTACTGGAACAGCTGCAGCCCGATAATGAGAGCCAGTATGACCGGGCTGAATTTCGGGTTCCTGAGCAGCTCGAGGAGGCGCTTGCGCTTGAGCACGGCCGCCGCGGAGCAGGCCACGAGGACCAGGACGGCCAGTGCCGCGAGCAGGGCGATGGTCCTGTAATCGCGCGCCAGGTAGTAGGGGTAGAGCTTGTCAATAAGCATGTTCCGGACCGATACGGGCACCGCCTGCACCAGGACGACGATCCCGGTATAAAGCGCCCCGAACAGAAGGAAAAGGCCGAGCAGCAGGCCGTGCGGGGACTTCTTCTTTTCCATGATGTAGTCTGCGACCGCGGGCCCCGCGGCGCCGGTGATAAAGCGGGCCGCGAGCACGATCAGCGGGATGATGAAGAGGAGGTAATAGCGCGACGGGCTGTAATACATGATGGTCAGGAACAGGAACCCGAACAGGAGCCAGCTTGACAGAAACAGGTCGCCGTGGTTCCGGCGCTCCCTGAAGATATAATTGTAAAACGTGTACAGGGCGTAGATGAACCCGAGGAAGAACGTCATGGGATGGAGGAACACGAACTCCAGGTACATCCCCTTGGCCAGGACCAGGTGGATCGGGTCGAACGCCGTGAAGGGGATGAATGCGGCCAGGGGCCTGCCGAAGACCTCGTACGACATGAGCGAAAAGGCCAGGACGGTGCGGAGGAAGAACAGGTGCCCGAAAATCAGCCAGAATATGACGATAACGGCGAGCACGGATACGAAGGCCGTGTTGATCAGCCGTGCGTATTTTTTTGAGCGCCCGCACAGGTACACGAGAAGCGCCGGGAACAGCGCCGGGGCTATCACGAGCAGGTTCCTCTTTATGAAAAAGCCGCCGGCCACGCCCGCGAGCCCCGCCAGGAAAAAGAGCGCGCGCAGGGGAATCCGCCTGCCGGCCCCGGGCGGTGGCTGCCGGAACGCCTCCGCTCGAACAGGCCCAGGCGGTTGTACATGGCGGTGAAGTAGTTGGTTCCGAACAGGAGCAGTCCCACGAGCGCGGTGGCACGGTCATAGTTGCGCATGAGGAACAGGAAAAGCAGTATCATGGTCAGCGCCGCGTAGGCCACGGAAAGAAGGCGGATCGACGCGTAGCTCACTCCGAAATTCCTGAATATCCAGAGGTAGGGGATGGTGGCCAGCGGGCTGGTCCCGGCCCATCCCTGGTATTCGTCCTCGGGGGTCCACTTGATGTCACCGTACAGGACGATGTTGCGCGGGTCGTAGGTCTTGAAGCCCTCGTCGGTGATGGTGGCCGCCGATGTAGTGAGATCCTGCGGCGCGTCCGCGTTGATGTGGACGGCCCTCATGCCGGTAAAAAGCATGACCATAAGTGCGGCCGCGGCAAAAAAGCGAGGTCCCGTTGTCAATTTGTTAATGGCGTTCAGCATGGTCGGTTCTCACACGTTATTTTCTATGAAATTGCCGGGAGCGGCGGTGCCGGTGGCGCCAACCGTTTCAGCCGCGTGGCTGCGGTCCCAGGCGTGCCGGCAATGGTACTTGTTGAAGACCTTGATGTAGCCGTCCACCATCTTCTTCCACGCATAGTTGGTGATGGTGAAGTTCTTGGCGCCTTCGCCGAACTGCTTCAGGTAGGGGAGGTCCGAGAGGAGGTTGTGGATCTTCTCGATCCAGGCCGATTCCTTCTCCGGGGGGACCAGGAACCCGTTCCTGCCGTCGATGACCGCGCAGGTGATTCCCTCCATCGCCGAGGCGAGCACGGGCGTCCCGTTCACCGACGCTTCCAGCGCGACCAGCCCGAAGCCTTCGGCGTCGCCCTCGACCTTGATGTTGGGCATCACGAACATGTCCGCGTGCTTGAGGATCTGTACCATGTCCTCGTACGGCTGCTTGCCCAGGTAAAAGGCCCTGCCGGCGATCTCCGGCTTCCGGAGCGCCCTGTGAATATCGATCTCGTCCATGCCCAGTCCCAGCATCAGCACGATCAGGTGGGCAACGCGCCGCGGCAGGAGGTTCAGCATGAACTGGATCCTGCGTATGTTCGGGTCGGAAGGCCCCACGATCATGAAGATGATGTTCTTGTCCAGGTGGGGCACCACCTTCGTCATGAACCATGAAAAGCCCTTTCTTCTCACGCTCCGGCCGATCGAGACCAGTATCTTCTTGTCCTGGAGGGGGACGCCGATCTTTTTCTCGAGTACTTTACGGAAGCCTGCCTGCCGGTTGATGAGGGACATGTCGGTATCGACGCCGTTGCGCACCACGTAGACCTTGTCCCGGTCGATGCCCCGCTTGATGCACTCCTGCGCCGTCGCCTGGCTCACAGCGATCACGCCGTCGAGCCTTTTGAACTTCTCCAGCACGACGCGCTGGAAGATTTTGCTGGGGAACACGATGTCCAGGCCGTGGATGGTCGCCAGGACCGGGACGTCGGTTATCCTCTTGATGATCAGCCCCACGAACGCCATCAGGCCGTCGTTCATGTGTATCAGGGAGATGTTCGGGTTTTCGCGCAGGACCTTCCGTACCTTCATCGGGAGGGTAAGGATGAAGCGGGCCCGGCTCATCCGGTTGTCGTATATGAGGGTGTGGACCTTGTGCTCGCGCGCCACGCCGTTGATCAGCTCGTAGCTCTGCTTTTCCATCCCGCCGATCGTGGGCGGATACTTATGCGTTATGAACAGTATTTCCATTATCGGTTCCACCGGTTTGTCTCATGATGACGAGAAAGGCGATGAACCCCGCGCCTATCCAGAAGATCTGGCGCGCGCGCCTCAGGATCGAGACCGTGATCCACACGCCGGACCCGGGCACGTTGACGAACTCGAGCATCATCTTGCTGGCATACTCCTCGATGCCGATCTGTCCCGGGACGAAGGCCCCTATGGCCTTGAACACCATGACCCCGACCTCGATGGCCACGCAGGAGAGGAACGTCGCCGGGAGGTCGAGCAGGCGGAGTATCACCCAGAATTCCATTGCCCCCATGAGCCAGCTTCCGAATGAGAGCAGGAAGGCGACAATGAACGGGCCCTTCTTGGTTTTATAGAAGTCGATCAGCTCCTCGTCCACCTCGTGCATCTTGGCGATCGAGCCGGTCAGCCGCGTGGAATCGGGGAAGCGCTTTTGCATGAGCCTGAGAACCGCGGCCGGGAGGGACATGATCCCCCTGCCGCTGCCCAGGCGGTAAAGGAAAAAAACGAGGAGCGCGAACATGGCGGCTATGGTAATCGAGAGGGAAGCCGCCCCGGTCCGGAACTTGAGCTTGTCGAAAAAGACGTACACGCCGATCATGATGAGCGTCAGCGCGGAGAATAGCACGAGAAAACGGGAGATGGTGAGCGAGACGATGCTGTCCTTGTAGGGGATTTTGGCCCTCCGCAGCAGCAGGGCCTTGAGGGCCTCTCCCGCGATCACGTTCGTAGGGTTGATCTGGGCCAGGCTCTCGCCGATCTGCCGGATGATGAAAAGCCGCGCCGTGGACAGGTGGCCCGGGTACTTGTAAAAAGAGAGGCGCCAGGCCACGGTCACCATGAGGTACGCAACGAAGGTGACCGCGATGAGGAAGACGAACCGTACGTTGACGAGCTTCAGCTGTTCCCCGATGCCCGCCAGGGGCGATTTCGAAACGAACCAGTAGATCAGGAACAGGCCGAGCAGGAGCCCTGCGGCCCTGATGATGAGCTGGACCCTGCTTTTTTTCGGGGCCGGGGCCTCCGCCAGGTCGGACGGCAGCTTCATTTGGTTCCTCTGGCCTCTCTGTTTTCCAGTATTTTCTCTTCGTACGAGCTGTACATGTCGCGGCAGAGGATATCCCACTTCTGGGACTGCGCGTATTTGTGCGCCCGGACGCCCATCTGCTTCCTGAGGCGCGCGTCGTCGACGAGCCGGCCCAGCTTTTCGCAGAAGACGTCTATGTTTTTAGGCTCCACCAGGTATCCGGTCTCGCCATCCTTCACTATGCCGGCGGGCCCGCCCTTCGCGGCGGCCACGACCGGGAGCCCCGAGGCCAGCGCCTCGAGCACCACGTTTCCGAACGTCTCCGTGATCGACGGGAAGAGGAACAGGTCGCAGGAGGCGTATATCCGGGCAAGATCGGAGTTGATGAGCTTGCCGGTGAACACCGCATCCGGCATCTTCTTCCGCATCCAGTTGAACTGGGGCCCGTCGCCGGTGATGACTATTTTCACGTTCGGGTGGGATTTGTTGAGGCGCCGGTAAATCTTGACGATGGTCGATATTTCCTTGATCCAGAAGATCCTGCTGACGAAAAGTATCCGGAGCGTGTCCTTGCCGCACAGTTTGTCTATATAGTTTGTGTCGCGATTCCGGGGGTTGAACTGTTTCATGTCGATCCCGCGGCCCCAGATCGTCATCCGCTTCCGCTCGATGCCGCACCGGACCAGGTCCTCGAGCACCGGCGCCGTGGGCACGAATACCAGGTTGCAGGCATTGTAGTAGTATCTGAGAATGTACGGCACGATGTGGCTCAGGAAGTTGAGGAACGGCAGGTATTTGAAATAATAGGATACGTACATTGGAAAATGCGTATGATAGGTCGTGACCAGCGGAATGTTGTTACGCTTCGCGTAGTTCCGGGCGTAACGCCCCAGAAACGACGGGGTGGTGAAGTGGACGATGTCCGGCTTGAACTTCTCCAGCGCCTCCTCGAGATTTTTGTCGAAATAGGGCAGGCCGAGGGGATAGTCGCCGTACAACGGCATCTTGACATACCGGCACACGACGACCGGGAAGGGAAACTTCACCTTCTCGGTAGGAGGATAGGGCGTGATGCACAGGAACTCGAACCGGTCTTCCGGAACGCGCTCGATGATGTTGTAGAGCGTATGCGTCACGCCGTCGAGGTTTTCCCTCAGGACGTCCGCAAATAACGCGACCCTGAACTTTTTGTTTTTATTTCCCGCTGATGAGATTCGCCGTGTCTGTGCCATATAGCCCGCTTGATTCTTGAATTGGCCTGCCGGTTGCTTGCGCTGTCTCTCTGTCCCCGTGGGCCTGAAGAAACTATCGTGAAGTTGAATTACATGCGCGCCACAATAATTTCATAAATTTGGCCTGTCAAGGACTATGTGTTTATTTTTTCCCGCGATGCGCTGCGCGCAGTGCAAAAATGCACACTTGTATCATTAATGCAACAGGGGTGCGCTATTCATGCCGGAGCGCGTCGATCGGGTTGAGGCTGGATGCCTTCCACGCGGGGTAGAATCCGAATCCCACGCCCACGAGAGCGGAAAACATGAAGGATACGACGACCGTGGAGAGTGAGAAGATGAAGGGCTGGCTCGCGACCGCGGTGTACATCCCGTACACGAGCACTCCCAGGAAGATGCCGGACACGCCGCCGAACGCGCTGATGATCAGGGCCTCTATGAGAAACTGCATCAGGATGTCCCTGGTCTTCGCGCCGATGGCCATGCGTATTCCTATTTCGTGGGTGCGCTCGCTCACGGACGCGAGCATGATGTTCATGATGCCGATGCCTCCGACGATGAGCGATATGAAGGCGATGGCGACGGACGCGAGCGCGAGGTAGCTGGATATCTCCTCGGTCTTCTTGATGACCTCCTTGCTGGAGGTGATCTTGTAGTCCTGCATCTGCTCGGGCGTGAGGGAGTATTTGCGCTGGAGCAGGTCCAGGAGCTCCTGCCTGACCGTGTCCACCTGGGTCTCGGAATAGGTGGCGACGTTGATCACGAAGAAGCTCTGGGTGCCGAAGAGCTTCATCGATAGGGTCGAGTAGGGGCCCACGATGAAGTCGTCGAAGTCCCTGCCCGCAAGGGACATGCCCTTCTCCTGCAGGCAGCCGACGATCCTGAAGGGGATGCGGTTGATCAGGATCACCTTGCCGAGCGGGTCCTCGTCCTCGAACAGCAGCTTCTTGATGCTGTGCCCTATGATGGCGACTTTTTCGTAGGAGGTGATCTCCTGGGGCGAGAAAAAGCTGCCGCTCTCGAGCTCCCAGTTCCCCATCATGAAATACTCGTTGCTGACGCCGAAGATCTGCCGCTGGATGTTCTTGCTCTTGTACTTGACCGGAAACTCCCAGGAGTTCATCGGGGTGATATACTGCACGTCGGGAATGGTGCGCCGGATATCCTTTAAATCGGCCTCGGTGAACGGTTTTTTCACGGCCATCATGGTCAGGGCGTTGGTGCCGAAGCTCTGTATCTTCTCGCGGACTGACACCTTGAGGCTGTTGCTGATGCCGGCGAGGAGGATGACCGCGAACACGCCTATGATGATGCCCAGGCAGGTCAGTGCCGTGCGCATCTTGTTGCGCTGCAGGGCGCGCATCGCCACGATGGACAGGTTTTGGAAGCTCATGCTCATGGTATCATCTCACCCGGTGCCGGGCCGCGAGGGCCCGGGAAACTGTATGCGAATCGCCCGACCCGAACATTGTCGCCCCTTCGGGATACGCGTCAAGGAAAAAAACGGCGCGCGCGCCGCGTCCGGCCGTCACTTTTTCCCGATTCTCGCCGCGATAAAGCAGAAAAACGCCGGGATCGCGCTGGCAAGCAGACAGATGACATGGAAACCGAACCCGGTGAAGATCGCGTCCTGCTTGCCCATGCCGACCAGCATGAAGCCGCCGGTCCAGCCCGCCTCGAGCGTACCGAAGCTCCCGAAGCTGTTGATGGGCAGGACATTGGTGAGCACGCTGCCCGTGGACCCGGCCACGGACTGGATGAACCCGACCTCGACCCCGAGCGCCCTGATGGACAGGAAGAATATGAAGTAGAGGACCGCCCACACGAGCATGGTCGTCAGGGCGAGCAGCGGGACGAACTTTCCCGTTTTGAAGGAGGAGAACTCCCCAACGAGCACGTCGATCAGGCCCATGGCCTTTTTCACGAGGGGCCTGTCCCTGTAACGGGGCCGGTCGGCCGCCATATGAAACAGCCGGCCGCACAGGATGACGAGCCATTTCAGGTTGAACAATATGATGACGGAGATGACGAGAAACACGATGCCGGCGGCGACGAGCGCGACCGACGTCTCCCTGCCGAAAAAGAGCACGAGCGAGCAGAGAAAATAGATCGCGATGATGATGAAGTCGAAGATGCGCGTGACGACCAGTATGTGGAGCCCCTTGGTCATGTCGACGCCGCCGATTTTTTTCAGGTAATAGACGAAGGTCAGCTCGCCCGTGCGCGCGGGGAACACCATGTTGGAAAAATTATGATAGCTCGTGATCGTGAAGAGGTCGAAGAGCGGGATCCGGTAGTCCCCCAGCATGACGCGGAACCGGAGCATTTTCGAGATGTTGGAGAGAACGTAGACGGCGCAGCAGGCGGCGATCAGGAGCGGGTCCGCCTTCCGGATCATGTCCACCGTGCCCGCGATGTCCATCTGGCGCAGCAGCAGCCATGCGAGCAGCAGGGAGACGGCGAGGAAAACCATCGTCCTCCAGCTGAATATGCGCCGCTTCCGCTCTCGCAGGATCTCGTCCGGTGCGCTTTCCCGGCCCGGGTGGTTGTCCGGCATGCCCATTATTTCCTTCCGGCGCGGCCGCGAGCGCTTTCTTTCCCCGGGTTGCCGGCGGCCTTCCTGAGCCGGTACTGGATGTCCTCCAGGAGCGCGCGGTTAACGGCCATCAGGTCCACGATAAAGGCCGCGATCATGGACTGGAACCCCATCAGCATGAGTACGGCAGCCAGGACGAGGGACTGGATGTGGCCCGCGCCGCCGGTGGTTGCGTAGTAATAGAGGAAGCGCACCACCGGGACCATGCCGATGATAAACATCACCATGCCGATCCGGAGGAAGAAGCGGAACGGCTCGTACACCACGAAAATGCGGAATATGGTGATGATGGAGCGCTTGATGTAGCTCGAGATGCTCTTGACCAGCCGCGACGGCCGCAGGTCCTCGTTCACGCGCACGGGCACCCAGGTGATGGCCATGTTCTTCCTGCCGGCCTGGATGATTGTCTCCAGCGTGTAGGTGTAGGCGTTGAACACGTTCAGCTTGAGCGCGGCGTCGCGGCTGAGGGCGCGAAACCCGCTCGGCGCGTCCGGTATGTCGGTCATGCTCACACGACGCACCACGTAGCTCCCGAACTTCTGGAGGAGCTTTTTCACGAACGAAAAGTGCCGTATGTCCGTGATCGGCCGCGCGCCGATAACGTAGTCCGCTTTGCCTTCAAGGATCGGCTGGATGAGCTTCGGGATATCGCCGGCATGGTACTGGTTGTCCGCGTCGGTGTTAACGATAATGTCGGCACCGAGCGACAGGCAGGCGTCAAGCCCGGCCTTGAATCCCTCGGCCAGTCCCCGGTTCTTTTTAAAGTGCACCACGTGGTCCACGCCGTTCTTCTTGGCCACCGCGACGGTGTTGTCCGTGCTGCCGTCGTCGATGATGAGCCATTCTATCGTATCGATGCCGGGAAGCCTGCGGGGAAGCTCCTTCAGGGCTATCGCGAGGGTGGCTTCCTCGTTGTAACAGGGGATCTGTATGATCAGTTTCATCGGTCGGTCCTTCCGGGTTTCTGTTTTCGGATCATGGTTTTCCGGTGGGGTATTATTGGAGGAGGGCAGGGAGAAATTCAAGTATATTATTTTTTTATGCATGCGGAGGGCGGGGTCACGCGATCCCGCCTTCCGCATGCGGTCAATCGTCCTGCCCGGACCTGTGGACGTCGAACATGCTGATGTTCGTGGAGAGCTCATGTGCGCTCTCGTCGAGCTTCGAGGACAGGTCGCGCACCGTCTCGGCGTTCTCGGCCGACTGCTGTGCGATCCTGCCGATCTCGAACATGCTTTCAGTCATTTCCCGTATGACCTGGCGCTGTTCCTGCGAGGAGTTGGTTATGGCCGCCGACGTTTTACTGAAGTCTTCGATGGCAGATTCGGTTTCCTGGTTGCGCTCGGCAAGGGTCCCGGTGAAGGCGCGGGACTCCTCGATGACGCGCGCTGTTTCCTCGATATTGGAGCGCACGTCACTGAAGATGCGCGCCGTAGTCGTTATGAACCCGAGCTCGCTGTTTATCTTGCTGGAATGCTCGCCGATGTTCTTCCGGATGGTGCCGGCCAGGGACGTGGTCTGGTCCGCGAGCTTGTTCACTTCGTCGGCAACGACAGCGAAACCGCGCCCCGATTCACCCGCGCGCGCGGCCTCGATGGCAGCGTTCAATGCCAGGAGGTTGGTCTGGTCGGCGATGTCGAGGATGAGATGCAGTGC
>JAKJGD010000311.1 GCA_022704585.1 Spirochaetota bacterium
TCCACGGGCATGTTCTCGCCGCCCATGGCGCAGGTGACCATCAAGGACCACCAAGCAGGCAACCGCTCGGCGTTCGAGGTGGCGCCCGGCAACGGCGGCGTTGACGCCGGCGTCACGGCGGTGAAGCGGATCACCGGGACCACGGCGCGGATCGAGTCCTTCTCCCTCGTCGCCATCACCGGCGGGTCCGACGCGGTGGCCGAGGTGCATTGCACCGTGTCGGAAGAGTATGAAGGCAAAAAGATCAAGGCATTCGGCAGCGCGGCCAACATAGATGTATCCATCGCCGGCATCCATTCGTTCGTGGACGCGCTGAACAAGCTCGAGTATATCAAGAAAGCGGGCCAGCACCAGGTTGATATCATGAACGGTATCAATGGTAAAGTGTGAGATTCCGGCGGACAGGTACGCATAAGATTGCGGACCTGTCCGCCGGAGAGCTGCGGATAGCTTCACAAAGTATCAAGTGGCATATATCGGGGCCCGGCGGTCAGTGTGTATAACCCGTCTCGGCTCCCACTCGCGGTTGTACCGTAACTTTTTTTCTTGAAATAACGGCGGCTATTGGTTATTCTGCCTGAAAGTCGCCGTTTGAAAGCCGAGCTGCCGACGGCGAGCCATTCACTTACATAGAAAAAACCAAGGAGAAGGAGAAGATCACCATGCAAACCATTACCCTGCGGACCGTTCATGTCTTAATTCTGACCATGCTCGTCGGCTCTTTCGGTTTTCTGCCGGCCGTGGCTGCCGAGAAGGCGAAGAAGGAGGCGGTAAAGAAAGAACCTGCCAAGAAAGTGTTAACGGAAAAAGAAATCCGCCAGCAGACATACATGAAATTCCTGGAATCGAACGGATACCGGCCTGAACTTGACAAGGATGGCGATGTGGCTTTCAAACATGAGGGCGGCAACTATATTATCCAGGTGGATGAAAACGATAATGTATATTTCAGGCTCATTTATCCCAACTTCTGGGAAATCGAGAGCGAGGAAGAGCGCCAGGATGTTCTACTTGCCGGTAACTTCGCAAATTCTGATATCAAATGCGCAAAAGTTTTTATGCTGCGCGACAATGTCTGGGCGGTAGTGGAGATCTTCCTGTCGAAGCCGGAGGATTATGAGAAAATTCTGTCCCGTTCCATATCGTCGATTCAGAGCGTCGTCGGCAGCTTCAGGTCGAAAATGCAGGAGCTTAAAAACGACAGGATGAAATCGGGTAAATCGTAAAGGCAGCGTTCCGGCGCGACGCATGCTGTCCGGTGCCTTGCTTCCGACCGGCACTTACAGCTGAGCCCATTGCGTCAAATGGGCTCAGCTGCTTCAAGGGCACTGCCTGATTCAAGTACTCATAAAAAATTAACTACTTAACAAAAATATAGTATTTTTTACTTGACATAATCCTGCCCTCATAGTATCTCATTTTCATGCCCCTGACGCTCTGTTCGCAGGGCCATCAAAAAAAAATTTATTCTTTACAAAATAATGAGACATAAGCTTTAATTATGAAACATCCCGTTCGTATAATACATAATTGAAGTCCTTCATGAAATTATAACCAGAGGTACGGTAATGGCTGAACAGAAAGAGATGAACAACAAGGAAAGCAATCAGAAAGCCCAGGCCCTCGAATCCGCGATCATGCAGATCGAGAAGCAGTTCGGCAAGGGCTCCATCATGAGGCTGGGCGATGACGACAAGATCGTCCAGATCGAGGCAATCTCCTCCGGCTCCCTCGAGCTGGACATCGCGCTCGGCATCGGCGGCGTTCCGCGCGGCCGCGTGGTCGAGATATATGGCCCCGAGTCTTCGGGCAAGACAACGCTCACGCTCCACATCGTGGGCGAGGCCCAGAAACTGGGCGGTGTGGCCGCGTTCATAGACGCGGAGCACGCTCTGGACCCGTTATACGCGGCCAAGCTCGGCGTGAAAACCGATGAGCTCCTGGTATCGCAACCGGACACCGGCGAAGAGGCCCTTGAGATCGTGGAGGCGCTGGTCCGCTCCGGCGCTGTGGATATCATCGTCATCGACTCCGTGGCCGCCCTCGTGCCCAAGGCGGAGATCGACGGCGATATGGGCGATTCACATATGGGCCTGCAGGCGCGGCTCATGAGCCAGGCGCTCCGGAAGCTTACCGCGGTCATCTCCAAGTCGAAGACCTGTGTCATTTTCATAAACCAGATACGCATGAAGATCGGCGTGATGTTCGGTTCGCCCGAGACCACGACCGGCGGCAACGCCCTGAAATTTTACTCATCGGTCCGCCTGGACATCCGGCGGGTTGAAACGCTGAAAACGGGCGAAGACCCGATCGGCAACCGGGTTCGGGTCAAAGTGGTGAAGAACAAGGTCGCGCCGCCCTTTAAACAGGCCGAGTTTGACATCATGTTCGATCGCGGCATTTCCCGCGAGGGTGGTATACTCGACCTCGGTGTGAAATATGAAATCATCAAGAAGTCCGGCACCTGGTTTTCCTACGGGGAAGAGCGGATCGGGCAGGGCAGGGAAAACGCGAAAAAGTACCTCGCCGACAACCCGGCTACCGTGCAGGAAATCGAGGCGAAGATAAAGGTGGCGGCCGGGCTTACGCTTGCCCCTAAAGAGAGTGAAAAATCCGCCGAAGGCTCCAGGGCGGCCGAGGCGTAATCAGGGGGCATGAGCATCCTCCCGAAATCGCTCCGCCGAACCCGCGGGTGACATGAGAAGAGCAACCGTTCGTCTCAAGTCACCCGAGGAGATACAGCGGATCCGGGAATCCGGTGTTATCATTGCCGGAATATTCCGCAAGCTGGCCCGGCTCTCGCTTGCCGGGCTTTCCACCTGGGATATTGACCGGCTCATTGAATCGATGATCGTCAAAGAGAAAGCGAGACCTGCATTTAAAACCGTTCCCGGTTACAGCGCCGCTTCCTGCATTTCCATCAACAATGAGGTCGTGCACGGCATTCCTTCTAAAAAGCGGAAGATCGCGGGCGGGGACCTGGTGAAAATCGATACTGGCGTTGTCCTGAACGGATATTTTTCGGATGCCTGCCGTACCTTTACCGCCGGAAAGGTCACCGGTAAGTCGCGAGACCTGATTGAAACAACGAGCGACTGCCTCCAGCGGGCCATCCGCGTCATGGTGCCGGGGAACCGTATCGGCGACATCGGTCACGCGATCCAGCAGCATGCCGAGTCCCGCGGCTTCAGCGTGGTCCGAAACTATACGGGCCACGGCGTCGGTTTTGCTCTGCATGAGCCGCCGGTCGTTCCCCATTACGGAAAAAAGGGGATGGGGGTTCTCCTTGAGCCGGGCATGGTGCTTGCCGTGGAGCCGATGATCAATGAGGGCGGTCATGCGGTTAAGCTCCTGGGCGACGGATGGACGGCGGTGACGGCGGACGATGGTCTTTCGGCACATTTTGAGCACACCATCGCGGTCACTGAAAACGGCCCCCTTGTTTTAACTGAGCATTGATGCCTCCGTAAAAGGTCCGCTCCGTATCTCGCACTGTTTTAAGTAATTCGTTGACAAAAAACGTTTCGGTCAGTACTATTAGGAAAAGGTGGAAATCGTGGCCCGTGGGGCTATATTCCGATTACACTTTTGCCGACAATAGAGGTATTAAACTCGGGTCACCTATGAAGAGAAAGTTCCTGACAGCCGTCATCGCCTTCGCGTTTGCCAGTTTTTTATCAACATCGGCCTTCGCATGGGTCTATATTGATCCTGGAACGACCGGGCTTGATATCTCCAGCCTGACAGATGTTATCTATAACATCGACAAGCTTGTTTCGTCAAATTTCAAGAATTATCCCGCGGCGTTTGCCATGGCCAATGTGGGCGGATATCCGATCGGAGACGCCTACATCGGCAATTTCCCGCACA
>JAKJGD010000312.1 GCA_022704585.1 Spirochaetota bacterium
CCTCGCTATGACACGAAAACGCCGCCCGGTTGATCCTAATCCGTGTTGACAGAAATGAAGCGGTCTGTGATAATTTCACCGCCCTGTGTACCTCCGGCAATCATACCATTATAAAGGAGAAAACCATGACAGATATTCGCTTCAATGACCGTGTTGCTATCGTGACCGGGGCGGGCGCGGGCCTCGGCAAATCATACGCGCTGGAGTTCGCCAGGCGCGGAGCGAAAGTCGTGGTGAACGACCTTGGCAGCGCGCTGGACGGGTCCGGCAGCAGCCACAACGCGGCAGACCTAGTTGTCAACGAGATCAGGGCTGCCGGCGGGCAGGCGGTGCCCAACTATGACTCGGTCTCGTCGACCCGGGGCGGCGAGAACATCGTGAAGACCGCGCTGGACGCGTTCGGCTCGGCGGACATACTGGTGAACAACGCGGGGATCGTGCGCGACCATTCGATCCAGAAGCTCACCGAGGAGGAGTGGGACATCGTGCTGGCCGTGCACCTCAAGGGAGCCTATAACTGCACCAAACCGGCCCTCGCCGCCATGAAGGAAAAAAACTACGGCCGCGTCATTTTCACCTGTTCCGGGGTCGGGCTATACGGCAATTTCGGGCAGTCCAACTACGCGGCCGCGAAGATGGGCATGGTCGGTCTCATGAACACGCTCGCGGTCGAGCACACGAAAAACAACATCAAGTTCAACGCCATCGCACCCAATGCCGCGTCCCGCATGACCGAGAAGGTCCTCCCGCCGCCCCTGTTCGAGAAGCTGAAGCCCGAGCACATCGTCCCGGCCGTGATGTGGCTCGCCTCGGAGCAGAACCAGGACACCGGCTTGATCATCAACTGCATGGGAGGATGGTACAGCCGCGCCGCGATCGTGTGCGCGAAGGGAATCATCATCGGCGACGGACACAAAACCGTGACGGCCGAGGACATACAGGCAAACTGGGACACCATAAAGAGCCTTGACGAGGCGAGGCCGCTTGGAAGCATCGTGGAATCCTTCGGATTCGTGGCGCCCCTGTTGAACAAATAGCTGACCGATGAGAGCCTCAAACCGGAAACGGCGCGGTAACACCGCGCCGTTTTTTCATGTGCCGCCGCGCCTTCACGGCCGCGAGGCCGCCATGAAAAAATATTGACAGCCCCGAATAACCGGCCTCATAATGAATCCGTAACACAACAACACCACGATACTACAATCCGCCAGGAGGCGAAGTATGGATCGGACTGCGGGTAGTGCGAGCCGGGTAACGCTACAGACGCCGGCCGTTGCGGCATCTATCGTCCTTTTCTGCATCATTATCGCATCAGCCGCGCTCCCGCGCACGGCCGAGGCCGCCACGGCGAGCATCGGCGGGAACTTCTATTACATGGCCTGGCAGCCGGCATGGGCGGATGGAGCGGCGGCCTTCCCTCCCTATTATTTTGCGTTCATGAGCCCGGCGCTTACGCCCGGTTTACTGATGGTGTCTAAAAATTCATTCAGAATTCGAATCAATGACTACGAACCTATACACGGCCCCATGGCCGGTCCCTCGCTCTCTGTCAGCTTCGCGGACCGGTGGAGCCTGTCCTCCGTGTTCCTGGCGGGCAGGTTCATCGCGAATTCATCCGGCCCCGTTGCGCAGGGAGTAATGAATACATTTTCCCCTTACGTGGGTGATGTGGTCGTATTCCTTAACTCGCATTACCGGAGGGTCATAACGCGATATGACAGCGATACCACGATCGCCTGCGGCCTCAACCGGTACGTCAGGCTCTTTGCAGGGTTCAAGTACCAGGGGTATGCATATAACGAATCGATCGATTATCTCGCAGATTCCGGCGGCACTATTGGCGGCTACAATGCCGAGGGCATAGCGCGTTTCCACAGCTTCGGCGGCGGCCTGGGCCTGGGCCTCACCCTGCCGCTGGCACAGGGGCTGTTCGCCAGCCTCAACCTTTCCGGCCTGTGCATGTACGGGACCGCCTCGTATGACTTCGGCAGGCAATACGCCTGGAGCGGGTCTCCTCCGCCCATCCCGATTCTCACCCAGTTCAGCGGCGAGCGCTATTGGTCCGCCGGGGGCAACTCGACCCTCGCGCTCACCTACCAGTTCGAGAAAGCGGGCGTGGCCCTCTCGCTCGGGTTCCGCTACCAGATGCTCTACTATTTCTGGCAGGCGAACAACCCGCAGGGGTTCCTGGACTACTACGGCCGCCTCGACCACTCTTACGGCGGGACCTTCTCGATCATCTATTCATTCGGGGGGAAGAAGGCCTAGCCCGTTAACGGACCGCCCCGGTGGAACCGGACGGCCGGCCCGTACTTCCGCTCATGCCGGCACGTCGCGTGCCCGTGTTATTGTTGACATATCCCTCCTCCCCCGCACCATGGATGCGGGGGAAGAACTCTCTCACGGAGGTACGCCATGCACCGTACGCCGCAGAAGCTGCTGAACGAATACCGCACAAAGCTCGCCACCCCCGAAGAGGC
Source organism: Spirochaetota bacterium (assembly GCA_022704585.1). Next base: position 2,481 of record JAKJGD010000312.1, read on the forward strand.
GGCCCGCAGAGTCAAGTCGGGTGACCGGGTCTTTTACGGGGAGTTCGCCCTCTTTCCCGAGGGGGTGGACGAGGCGCTGGGCAACAGGATCACCGAGCTCGAGGGAGTGGACATCCGGAGCGTGAGCTTCACCCGGGTGCCAAAGCCGGTGGAGAACGACCCGGAGCGGAAGCACGTCATCATGAACGACTGGCATTTCGGCAAAGCCTCGCGCGTTCTCCATGAAAAGAACCTCTGCAACTATATTCCCATCACCTACCACCAGGGGCCCCGGATCACGCGCAAGTACCTGGACATCGACGTGTCAGTCATCACGGCCGCGCCCATGGATAAAAACGGATACTTCAACTTCGGGCTGGCCAATTCCGTGACCGGCTCGCACCTGAGCAAGTCGAAGACCGTGATCGTCGAGACGAACGAGAACGTGCCCTACTGCATGGGGGGCAACTTCGAATCAATCCACATCTCCGGCGTCGACTGCATCGTGGAGGGGAAGAACCTCCCGCTCGTCGAAGTGCCTCCTGCCGAGCCCCGCGGCGCCGACGCGCAGATCGCGCGGCACATCCTCAACGAGATAGAGGACGGGGCCACGCTGCAGCTCGGCATCGGCGGCCTGCCCAACACCATCGGCAGGCTCCTTGCCGGGAGCGACCTGAAAGACCTGGGCATCCACACCGAGATGCTTGTCGACTCCTGCGTGGACCTGTACGAGGCGGGGCGGGTGACCGGCCGCCTCAAGTCCGTGGACCGGTTCAAGATGACCTACACCTTCGCCCTGGGAACGAAGAAGCTCTACGACTTCATGCACATGAACCCGACCTGCGCCTCCTACCCGGTCAACTTCGTGAACGATCCGCGCGTCATCGCTTTCAACCCGAAGGTGATCGCCATCAACAACGCGCTGGAGATCGACCTGTACAGCCAGGTCTGCTCGGAGTCCGCGGGCACGCGGCAGATATCCGGGACCGGCGGCCAGCTCGACTTCATCTTCGGCGCGTTCCAGTCGAAGGGCGGCAAGGGGATCATCTCGCTCAGCTCGACCTTCACCGAGGCCGACGGCACGGTCCGCTCGCGCATCGTGCCGTGGCTCAGGCCCGGCTCAGTGGTAACGATCCCCCGCTCCATCGTCCACTATGTGGCGACAGAGTACGGCATCGTCCAGCTCAAGGGCCTCTCCACGTGGGAGCGCGCCGAGAAGCTGATCGGCATCGCCCATCCGGACTTCCGGGACGGGCTGGTGAAGCAGGCGGACGAGATGAAGATATGGGTGAGGACGAACCGGATCCCGGATTGAGACCGGCACATTTCATGCAGGGAGGGAGAGCAGCCATGCCATACGAAACGATAACATGCGAAACCGGGGCGGG
>JAKJGD010000313.1 GCA_022704585.1 Spirochaetota bacterium
CGACATCGTCATCAAAACCGATCAACTCGTAGAAAAGATCAGCGAGGAAGAGAGTGCCGGGTAAGGATTCGAGCCCGAGATATCTGAACAGTGCGCTGTCTGAAACGTCCAGCGCGAGGTCCGGGTTCACGAGGGCATAGTATATGCCGAATTTCTCGCTGAGTATTTCCGGGACACCTTTCATGGCGGATTATGACCCGAGTATCCCGGATGCCATGCGGGTAAAAAGCGTCTCGACGTTTTCGCCGGTTTTCGCGCTGGTTTTCAGTACGGTCACGCTGTAGCGGGAGGCGTATGATGCAATGATGTTGTCAATGGAGCCCTTAAAATCCTCGCTCATCGCAACATCGCATTTGTTGAATGCGATTACAAGGAACCCGTCCGGGTTGATGGCGCGGTATTCCCTGATATGGCCCTCTATCGAAGAAATCCTTGTGATGCGCGTGAGGTCCACCACGACGACAGCGCCACGCGCGCCCTGGAGATACTGGGTCATCACGACGCCGGCGTCGAAAATACCACCAACGTCCCACAGGAGCATGGTTACGTTTTTCGAGACGCCGCCGTGGGGCACGACAATCTCTTTTTTCATCACCTTGACACCGATGGTGGTCAGGTACAGGTCATCGAACTGATCGAGGACATAGCGCTTGACCAGGCTTGTCTTTCCCACGGCGAAATCGCCGAGCATGATGATCTTGTATTTATTATCTGAAGTCATCTTCACCTGCCCCGACCCGGATGATCATTCCTCGTATTTCGCGAACAGCATGATGCCCCTGCGATCCCGGAACTCGGCGAACCGCGGATCGGAGGTGAGTATGTCCTCGGCAAAGGCGGTGACATGGAGCCGGTTCTCCTCCACACCGAGCTTCCTGAGATAGCCGCTGACGCCGGCCATCCGCCCCTCGGCAAGATTCCTGTTCACCTCGTAGCCGCCGGCGGGATCATTGAAGGCCACGATGTCAACGTGGATCGCGGGATAGGGCCGGAGTATCTCGAAGGCGCGCCTGATCTGCAGCATCTGCGCCTCGCCCAGGGCCGTGCTTCCCGCGGGGAACTGGATCACGATTTTCTCGAGCTCCTGCTTCACCGCCACGAGCTCGAACATCCCGAGCCGGGACTCCAGGCCGTCGAGCTTCCCGCTCATGAAAAGCACGCTCCTGTAATCGGCCATCACTGCGCGGTTGCGCACGGTCGCGATCCCCGGATCCTGCCTGACAAGGTCGTTGATCTTCTCAGCGGTGGCCTGCGAGTTGACCGTACCGGTCACCTTCGCCGTGTCCCCACTGACGCTGATCTTGACATCCTGCGAGTAGGCGGGAATGGACGCTTGGATCCTCCTGCTGATAGCGTTGGCGCGCCGGGAATCCCGGACCCGGGTATATCCCCACCAGGATGCGCCGGCGACAAGCGCGGCCAGCAGCAGCGCGCCGGCAATCTTGACTTTCAGCAGCGGCCTGCCGCCTTCCGCCGCTGCCGGCGTATTTGTCCTTTCAATGAACTCCACGAGGGGCCTCTCGATGCCGGCGAGCCTGTCCATCGAGCCGTTAAAATTTTTCAGGGGACGGCGGTAGACCGCGTGGATCCGGCTCACCAGCGAATCCGCGTCCTGTGAGAACTGCATGTCCGGCGATCCCTTGATGACCAGCGCGGCGTAAAAGTAGACGCTTTCCGCGATCGTGATTTTCGAGTCCTGGAAATGAAGCTCGCTCAGGCCGGAATCGCCCCGCCTGAACGATGTTTTGACAAAGTCATTGATCGCCGCCAGCATGCCTCCGACCAGGTCCTTGTCGATAGCGGCACCGCCGGTACGCGACGCGTGGCCCAGCAGGAGCGATGTCTTCTTCTCGATCAGGAAAATTTCCTCAATATAGAACGGGAGCGACTCGCGCAGAATGATCTCGGCAAGCGGCACCTTCGTGCGAAACGACTTGAACCGGTACACCCACATCCTGTAGCTGAACGACGAGTCGAGCCGGTCGTTGATATAATTCACCATTGACCGAAAGGCCTCAGCGATCTTTGCCATGATCAGCTTTCCCACGAACGGATAGATCAGGTCGAACAGATCGTCTGATGGAACGTACTTCTGGCCGTGCATGCGGGCGAGATCCTCCTCGATCCGCCTGATCTTTTCCGCATTCCGGTGGGCGAGGGAAAGCTCCTCGATCGACTCGTCGAGCTGGCGGAACGAGATATGCACGTAGTTCCCGGTCGGCTTGTACTCGATGATCCGGTTGCGGTGGAGCGACTGCACGCCGTGGTATACCTCGATGGTCGGAAGGTTCGCCGTCTCGCCGATGGCGCGGTAGGTGGTCTTGATCGGCGTTTTCATCTGGTCGGTGAGATCGAGAAGGACCCCCAGGATCAGTGAGTCATGATCGTTGAGCTTGTGCTTTTTGATGAAATGCCGGAGGATGGGATTGTCTATGAGCGCGACTCTCCTGACGAGGCTGACCTCCAGCTTCGGCGCATTGCTCGTCCTGTCATTTGCCTTGCCCATACCAGTTGCCGCAACACTACCACATATTCATCCCGTGCGTTATTTTTTTCAAGAAGAATTCGTATCGCAGCTCCGGATTTACTGTTATGTTCAGCCGCGGTCAGACACCCGGGAAATACACCCCGCATCTCCGCGCTTCCATTGGGAAGGCTTGATTACAGCGTCATGAGCTGTGCCGCAACCGGTCATGGTTTGCCGGGGGATGTGCCGGGAGCCCGCTACTTCAGGTACTGCACGATAGCGGAGGCCACCTGGTCCGGTTGTTCCCAGGGGACCATGTGCGCGGCCCTGTCTATGCACACGTATTTCGAGCCGGGAATGAGGCTGCTGTAGCGCTCCCCCATCTCGGGCCTCACCACAATATCATATTTCGCGGATATGACCAGGGTCGGCGCCTTTATATCCGCGCACCTCTTGTCGAGGAAGTTCCGGAACAGCCCTTCGCGGGTGACCCGCGCCATTGCCTTCCGGTCCGTCTTGTTCTTTAAATTCGTCATAACAATGTCCTTCACGAACTCGTCCGGCATCCTGTTTTCCTTGTAGAACATGAGCGACGGCACGTGGCGGCGGACCATGGCCTCGTCCATCATGTCAGCCGCGATACCCTCAAGGTGCACGCCGCGGAAAAACTTCACGTACCACGGAAGGAGCTTCGGCGTTTCTTCCATGCCCGCGGCGCACACGAGGACCAGGCCCCTCACCCGCTCCGGCGCGGCCAGCGCCACCTTCGCCGCGATCTCCCCGCCCATGCTGTGTCCAACCAGGACGGCCTTCTGTATGCCGAGCGCGTTCATGAACGCGATGATCCGCTCCGCCTGCGCGTCGGTGCCGTAGCTCACCTCAGTGCCCAGCGGTTTGTCCGAGATGCCGTGGCCCAGCAGGTCGGGCGCGTACACGTGGTACCGGTCCCCGACCAGGGGGATGACCTTTTTCCAGTAGGCGCCCCAGCAGAGCCAGCCGTGGATCATGATCATCGGCTCGCCCTTGCCCGCTTCCACGTAATGTATATTGTAGTCCCCGATTGTAACGAAATTCGATGTCCCGGTATTCGACAGCGCGATGTCCTTCCTGATGTCTTCGGTCGTGTATTTGACCGAGGCACACCCGACAGCGAAGATAAAAAGAAGAAACAGCGTGAAATAACGCATAGGAGCCCTCCGGATTAGTTTAATCTTGATTACAATCCGGCCGGCCGGCTGTCAATACTATACGGCAATTTTGGTTTTTGACCAATGAAAAAAGTTCTTCCCGGGGGCAGAGCCCCCGGAAGGAGATTATTATCGGTTTCGTCCCGGGGTCAGAGCTTCGAGCATAGCGATAGTTATCGCTTCCGTACAA
>JAKJGD010000314.1 GCA_022704585.1 Spirochaetota bacterium
TTAAGGAGGACCTCACGCAGGGCCTCGGCCATCCTGATATGGGAATGCTTTCTCCTGTTTCCCCTGTCCCGGTGATACGCGGTCCAGATGAGCGCGCGCTCGGTGCATATGCCCGGGGCCGCGCCCTGCACGGCCGCCCTGAGCCTTGTTATCCTGCCGGACGCGCCGGTCTCGCGCCGTTTACTCGTAGATGACTGCATCGATACCTTCCTGCCTGAATATTTTTTTCACCCGCGCCAGGTCCGCCTTTTCCGCCGGCGGCAGGCCCAGGGGCCTCTGGTCCGTATGCAGGCGCGGGAGCTTCGACTCGCCCAGGTTGTGAAACGGAAGACAGTGTATTGAGCGCCGCCCCGCTCCGGCCAGAAAGCGGGCCGTGGCCCGGATGTTTTTCTCGTCATCGTTGAAGCCCGGGACCACCGGCATCCGGGCCTGGAGATGACGGAACGCCTTCGAGAGGCCGGTGAAGTTCAAGAGTATCGCACGGTTACCCGCACCGGTATACGCCCGGTGTTTCTTCATATCCATGTGCTTCAGGTCAAAGTAGACAAGGTCGAGATACGGCAGCAGCTTCTTCATATCGGCCATGCCGAATATGCCGCAGGTTTCGATGGCCGTGCGGACGCCATCTTGGCGCACCTGTCGTAACAGCCGCAGTGCAAACGCGGGATATACCATCGGCTCACCGCCCGACAGTGTCACACCCCCGCCCGAATCGGTAAAAAAGTCCCTGTCCCTTAACACCTCCGCGGCGAGCGATCCCGGGTCCCGTTCACCGCCTATCAGCCTCAGTGCGCCGGCGGGACAGACTTGAGCGCATGCGCCGCATGAGTTACAGCGGAAGTAATCCACCCTGCGGTCCGGTCCGTCAACGATAGCCTCCCGGGGGCAGGCCTTTCGGCAACTGAAACATCCCCTGCATCGTTCAGCATAAAAGGCCATTTCAGGGTTGCGGCTGTGCGATTCAGGGTTCTGGCACCAGGCGCATCGGAGAGGACATCCCTTGAAAAAAACAGTCGTGCGGATTCCGGGGCCGTCATGCAGGGAAAAGCGCTGGATATCGACTATGACGGCACGCTCCGTGCCGGGCGCATTACGCCCCCTGTTTCCGGGAGCCCTGGTTGATCCACCGTTTTTCATGGTGCTGTGATACCGCCATTTTATCTCGCGAGAGTACTTTATAATCCGCCATGGAGAAAAATATCCGCCCGGCCTTGCAGAGCACCGGCGGTACCGATCAAGATACGATACAAAGCGGGAATAAGCAATCAATTAATATCCGGGATCCGGCACAGGAGCAGGTACGGTTTGGCTGCCTTCGGAGGCTTATGACCCGAGATGATCGGCGGGAAACCCGCATCACCGCCTGGTCCTGTACCTCATCGCCAGAATGGTAAAGTCATCATCAAGCATGGCATTGCCCTTGAACTCGATCAGGGAATTGTAAACGGCATTGCACAGCATGTCGACAGGACCGCCCCGGTTTGAGAGCAGGATATCCAGGAAGCGCTCCTCGCCGAACATTTCATGATCATTCCGCTCTTCTATGATACCGTCGGTATACAGGACGAGCAGATCGTTATCGTGCAAATCGAACCCGACGTCCTCGCAATTGGAGGGTATGTATCCGCTGATCAGCCTCCCCTTCGATTGTATGAACTCCGCGGTCCCGTCAGCCCGGATAACGATCACGGGCGGATGACCGGCATTGGCGCAGGTGACCTCCCCCGTTATAAGATTTACATAGCAGGCCGCGGCAGTGATGAAATTGTCACCGGTTTTTCCCTTCAGGGCGTCGCTGATGATCGTGAGGAGACGCGCCGGATAGGCGGCGTTCATTTCCCATGACAGGAGAGACATTTTAACCATCGCCGCGGTGAGTGCTGCTGAAACACCGTGCCCCGAAACATCACAGATGAAAAAGCAGGCCGCATTACCCGCGCCGACGTACGGGTTTTCACGCCCGGGGATCAATATATCGATGAAATCACCGCCCACGCCCATCATGGGAACATACTTGAAATGAATTTCCGCTGCTTCCATGCGGGGCAGGTCCTGAGGAAGCAGCGCCAGCTGGATCTTGCGGGCAAGGTCTATGTCCTGCAGGAGCAGGTCCCGCGTCCGGGTAAGCTCGCTGGTGCGCTCTATGACCATTTGCTCGAGGTTGTCCTTGAGCATGTTGAGGTTGCCGTACATGAAGGCGTTTTCCATGGCTATGGAAAACGCCGCGCGTATATTATTGATGAAAACGACCTCGTAACGTTTCAACTGCGTGAGGTTCTGTTTCTCCGGCAGCGCGAGCAGCGCGACAAGCCGGCCCATGTGCATGATGGGAACGATATACTGGGCGTTGAACCTGTTGAAGATCTCGAGCAGTCCATCCCGCCATTCTTCGTAATTGCTCTTGGACACAATGAGGTCCCTGTCGACCAGGTGATTCGTCCGTTCGATCCATGATTTAATGTCCGGGTCCATATCGCACTTCAGTGAAGCGTTATTATTGGCGCTGAACACCTCCGGATGGCAGATCACGAGCTCGGCTTTCTTGAAGGCGAGCGACTTCGTGATCACATCCACGAACTGGCCTGTCAGCTCATCGATCGTTTTCAAATAATAAATATCATTAATAAAAGATGCTTCAATTTTATAGAGGTTGAACTTACGCTTGTTGAACACCTGGTCGATCAGCGGCTGCACCTTCAGCAAGTAAACGTAATTGGCGCAGAACCATACAACTCCGACGCCGAACAGGGCCGTGCTGTGGAGCGCGTCAAGCACCGGATAGAACGCAAAGAATACAAGCGCGTTGGGAATGACGATAAGGGAAGAGATGACCGCCCACATGAACGTTATATGGAGAACGCTTCGTATGTCCATCAGCCGGTAGCTCAGGACCCCGTAACCGAGAAAAACAAGAGGTATGAACATCATGTTGCTGAGGGGATACAGATCATACCCGTTCAGGGCGGGGATATTCGTCATAGTGAGAAGACCCATTAAAATGAAGGAGAGAAGTATATATTTAAGCTTCAGCCGCATTATCTGGTTTTTTTCTGTTCTGATTTTCCTGACAAAGAAAACGATCATATATACAACAAGAATACTGCCGTACAATTCAACCAGCCTGACCGCCAGGCCACCCTTCGCGATATACCCCCACTCAAAAACATAGAAACCGTAAAAATAGTAGTCTGTAAAAGTTGTCAGCGAAAGCAAGAAGCTTATTGCAAACGCGCCCGGGAGCATGAACCTGCTCCGGATCCCGGTCATTTTATAAAAGAAAAGGAGATTCAACGGGGGAAGATATACGTAAAAAAAATGGACGCGATGTTCTATTGCGAGGAGAAGCTCCTCGTCCCCCCTGAAAAAATGGTGGCATATAAACACCGGGCACAACATGATCCACCAGATCACCAGCAGTGAAAACAAAATGTTCTCCTGCCTCAGTTTTCCACGGGTAATGGATATAACGGCCAGCACGGCTCCCGCGACAAGGGAGAGAAAGGGAGGCAGCATGTAAATTGAAAGGCTATCGAAAAAATTATTCATATGAGGACCGGTCGGGCAACTGGTAGTTGCGCAATCATGACGGGATGCAGGGATCGCATCCCCACTGGTTCGCATCCCGTACCCGGAAGCGCGGGTTATCGATTGACGAATAACATATTCGCCCGTAATATGAATAGTAAAGCAACCACCGGAAATATTAGCAAGAAAAAAAATATTGCGCGGCCCCGGTAATCGGGATGCTTCAGTTCAAACATTTCCGTGGAAGCGACCCCGGGGGAAACGTAGCACGGCAGGGGGCAGGCGATGCCTACCCCTTGATCATGACCAGCATCAT
>JAKJGD010000315.1 GCA_022704585.1 Spirochaetota bacterium
CCGTAGTCATTGTAGCTGCTGTGCGTGAAGCTGGTCTTCGCCTTGTTAAGGCCCGGGACGGTAACGTTGACGGCCGTGGAGCCGGAAGTTGCGCCGTTGACCGTGTAGCTCTTCGCCCCGGACGGCGGGAAGTCTGAACGGTCAGCCAGCTTCCTGAACATGCGATCCCAGTCGAGGTTGAATCGTATGAGGTATTCAAACGGCGTCAGCTCGCACTGTCCGCTGTCGATCGCGCTGAAGGCGCTCTCACCCCTCACCGAATCGAAGGCCTTGACCTTGTAGTAGTAGGCCAGGTCCTCGAAGGTGTCGGTGTCGCCGTATGAGGTATCGGTGATATCGCCGCCGACCTGCGCGTAAGTCCCGTCGGTCTTCAGGGCGCGGTACACGCGGTAGTAGTCCGCGTCGGTGACCGCGTCCCAGGAAACGGTCACGGTCGCGGTGCTCGTCCGGTCGCTCGCGGACACGTTCGCCGGGGCGTCAAGCGGGATGATGGCCTCCTCGGACCAGCCTTCCGCTGAAAGGCTGAAATCGCTCCACCCGTCCGCATTGTGCGCCTTGACCTTGTAGTAATAGTGGGTCCCCACGGCGCCCGTGTCGTCATCCACGGTCAGCGCGGCGATGTCGCCGCCGATCTGCACGTCGTAGGCGCCGCCTTCAGTCTCGGCCCGGAACACGTTGTAGTAGTCCGCTCCCTCCGAGGCGTTCCAGGTTATGGTTACCCTGTCCTCGTACGTGCCCTGGGTCGCCGCCACGTTCACGGGCGGGTTCGGCGTGACGAAGGCGCCCATGCTGCCCGCGTCGTACGCGCTCAGTGAGCTCTCCACGGTCCCGTAGAAGGCCCGTACCTTGTAGAAGTAATCGGTGCTGGCGACGAGCGATCCGTCGTCATCGTTGTAGGACGTGCCGGTCTCGTCTCCGCTGATGAGGTCGTACGTGCCGCCCGACGTGGCGCTGCGGTAGACCCGGTAATAGTCCGCGCCGGTTACAGCGGACCAGGTAACGGCAATGTGGTCCTTATAGGTGGCATCGGAGGCGGCCACATCAAGCGGCGCCGCGAGGCCGGCCATGCCGGTGGAGTATTCGCTGTATTCGCTCTCCTGGTCGTCGTTAAAGGCCTTTACCTTGTAGCAATAGTCCCGCGCCGGCGTCATGGCCGTATCCTCGTATGACGCAGCGGTCTCGTCCCCGCTGATCAGATCGTATGTCCCGTCAAATGCCGTGGAGCGGTAGACACGGTAATAGGTGGCGTTTGTGACCGCGTCCCATGACACGACAATTTTATCCGTGTGCGTGCCGTCCGTTGCGGTTACATTTAACGGTGCATCAAGGGGCTCGAGCCCGAGCTTCCCGGCCGCGAAATCGCTGAGCTCGCTCTCGGTTTCCGCGTTCAACGCCCTGACCTTGTAGTAGTAGTCCACGTTCGGCAGCAGCGTGATGTCCGTATCATCGGACGTTGTCTCCGTCTCGTCGCCGCTGATCTGCTCGTAGGTGCCGTCCTCGGTGTCACACCGGAAGACCTGGTAATACGTCGCCCCGGCGACTGCGTCCCACGTTACCGTCACCTTGTCCGTGAAGGACCCGTTTGATGCGGTAACATTTTCCGGAGCTTCCAGTACATCGGGTCAGCCGCCGCCAAGAAGGGCGAGGAGTCCGCTTGAGCCGCCGGACGATTTGCCGCATCCGGCGAAAACGAATATGACGGCTATTAATAGCGTGAAAACACATAGATAACGCCGCAATAAGCATGAGTGCATGGCTTATCCTCCTGAGATAAGAATAGATGTTTAATACTGGTTATTCGTAATACTTCGTTATACAAGCCGCGATTTCCGCGCCCGACTGTATTTTTTTTATCGGGCGTTTTCCAGGGAAGACCGGCCAGTCCTGGCGGCCGCAGGGTGCGGACCGTCAAATTTCATTAAACAATTTATCATCCGGTAAAAATGTCAATTAAAAATATGTTATGCGCTTTTTATTTTCAATAAACGACCGAAAACCGATGCGGGAAAAGTATTTGACATCAGGTATTCCGGAAACCTAATAAGGTATAATTTTTATCAAATACTATCATATGAAGAACATCTCATTAAAAGCATCCAGCCTGGTCGTGGCCGTCCTGGCGACCGTCCTTCTGATCTATTCTGTTCCCGGGACCTATGAACATCCGCTGGCAACCATCGTCAACAAGGTCAACCTGATCAAATCGACATCCCCCCCGCGTATCATCTTCGTGGGGGGCAGCGAGGTTTTGGTGGGTGTCAACAGCGAGATGGTGTACCGGCGCTTCGGCCGTACCGTTGTCAACATGGCCGTGTACGGCGGTTTCGGCATAAGCGACATGCTGCACCTGGTTGAGCCCCATGTCGGGAAGGGCGATATCGTCGTTATTATTCCTGAGTATGGAGTTCTCAATGGGGATTTCAACTCCGACGACGTCAGCAACAAGTGGATATTCCTCCTTTCGCCGAGATACGCGTTTGAAAAAATCTATTGCAGCAACGGGAAGCTGGCGTTCCTTGCCGGAGACATTTCGGACCTGCTCCAGTGCAAGATCGAGGGCATGTGGGGCGAATTGTGGATGGGTAAAAACCCCTTTGTCGACGGGGCCGCCGCCTATGCGCGGCGCTCCAACCGCTTCGGCGACCTGATGAAGAACTGGGAGTATGTCCCAGCCGAAAAGCTTGCCGGCCGCGGCTGCCTGCTTCAGCCCGATCCCATCAAACCCGTCATAATACGGACCCTTAACGATTTTTACTCCGCGGCCGCGAAAGGGAACGCGGCGGTATACCTTTCCTTCTCCGGTTTCCCGGCCGGTGAATACGAGCGGAACCGCGCCGTGATCGAGTCGATGGCGGACCAGTTGCGGAAGTCGCTCGGCTTTCCGGTACTCGGGTCGCCGGCTGACACCATCTTTCCGTACGAATATTTTTCCAACACCATTTATCACCTCCGCTTCGAGGGGCGGGACAAGCGGACCGCGATCCTTATCGGCGCGATGGAGGAGGCGAAGATTCAACCCGCGGGCACGAAAGGGGTGAGGTAGGGTAGGGGCATGCTGTTCAATTCATGGAAATTCATGGTGTTTTTTCCCGCGGCAGCCGCCCTGTATTATATCGCGCCTGCGCGGCTCCGGTGGGCTGCGCTCCTCGCTGCAAGCTGCTTTTTCTACATGGTCTTCAACCCGTACCAGATTCTTTTCATTCTTGCCATGGCCGCCGCGAATTTCGGCGCCGGGATCCTTATTGAAAAAGCGGAGGGCAAGCCGCGCCGTGCGTACGTCATTGCCGCCATTGTGCTTGACTGCGCCTTTCTTTTCGTTTTCAAATACTACAATTTCTTTTTCGGGTCGGTATCCTCCGTCGCGTCTCTCTTCAACATGACGCTCTCTTTCGCGGCGCTCACGATCATCGTCCCCGTGGGCATCTCCTACATAACCTTTCAGCTCCTGAGCTATTGTATCGAGGTCTACCGGGGAAACCGGGAGGCCGAGCGCCATCCGGGCATATTCGCGCTTTCGGTCCTCCTGTTTACGAAGGTCCTGTCGGGACCCATCGAGAGGCCGGGCGACCTGCTGCCCCAGCTTCACGCGGCGCCGCGCGCGGACAGCCGTGAGATCGTCGAGGGACTGAAGATCATGGCCTGGGGATTTTTCAAGAAGGTCGTCGTGGCCGACCGCCTCGCCATCGTGGTGAACCAGGTCTTCGGCAACGTCCGGGATTACAGCGGCTTCTCCCTCGTGATCGCGACGATCTTTTTCACCTTTCAGCTCTACTATGATTTTTCCGGGTATACCGACATCGCACTGGGCTCCGCGCGGGTGCTGGGATACCGGCTGACGC
>JAKJGD010000316.1 GCA_022704585.1 Spirochaetota bacterium
GTGTCCCCTAATTTTGGGCAAAACTATTGCGGCCGCACCAAGGATGAGTCCATCAGCGCCTTCATATTCCCGTCGCCCTATTATTTCGTGGTTGACGGAAGCCACACGAAAAACGGCGCGCGCTTCATGATCAATTGCATAGCCCACAACGGCATGGTCTCAGATGGGCCGCCTATAGCAAATGGTCCTTCCGATGCAAACATTGTTCCAATAGGGATGCCCTATGATTCGAGAGTATCGGACACCATTTCTATAAACTACTACACTTCTATAGTCAAGCCTGGCACGCAATACTGGATCAATGGGTATAATCTGTCTTCATGCATCTTAACAGTCTACTAGGACTTTTTCATCACAACCGGTACTACTCCCTTTACAGCCGGGATGATGCCCGCGTTTTTCACCGTGCATTACCCGTTTACTCCTACGCCCGTTTCATTCACCCTCGAAGTGGTAACCCACGAGGGCACGGAGGCGAACCCGGTTGAGCTGTATGCCAGCGACATATTCGATGAAGGCCGCGCAAATTTTTGCATGGTCGGCGGCGGATCCGGGTCAAGCTACTACCGGGTCCCGATTGATGTATTGAATTTTTACGAAGTCAGGCTTTCCAGTTTAAGCAATGACATTGGCCTCGTTGTATACAGCGGACCTTCCTTCAGCTCGCCTGAGCAGCTGGGCATGTCAAATTACTCCGGCACATCGGATGAAACCGTGGCTTTTGATATCGGTGAAGGCGATCTCCCGGACGGTAATATATATATTAAAGTTTCTGACAGTAACGGCTCCGGTGCCACCTTCGTATTGAGCGTAAAAAAGACCATATACTGACGATCTCGAGCAAGAATGGCTTTTTACAAAGCGGCGCCTGCTGACGCCGCTTTTTTATCACATCCCTGCCTCTCATCCCGGTCCGCACCTGTGCCGAACCAGTCGATGCAAGCGCTTGCGGACCCTATCAGGACGCTAACTTCTTTGTACTTCTCACCCACTGCTAAGCCCGACCAGGCCGGAAGCAGTCGCGAGCGGCTGAAAAAATTTGACCGCTGCCCTCCCCGGCGTTATTATTAAGTACTGTCCTGCAGGCAGTGAGGATGCTCTGACCCCTTGTTTTTAACGGGTCCTGGCGCACTCCCCGCAGGGTCAGAGCCCGGGCCATTTAAAATGAGGCAGAGGCCTCTAGCAAGGAGTACAACCATGAAACGTTTTTGTTTTAAAGAATACACGTGCATCAGGCTAGTAACCCTAATTTCGGTGCTGTCTTTTACGACGTTTATTTTATTTTCGTTTACGTCATGCTCTGACCCCGAAGAACGCCTGACAGGCAGCGACTCCATGTCCACGGTCATCCTGGACCTCGGCGAGGCCCCTGCCGATGCCGAAGGCCCGATGCTGGCGCAGGCGCCCCCGGGGATCGTCTCGGTTTCGGTAACGGTCACCGGGCCCGGTATGAGCCCGATATCGATCACAGAAACGACCATTGACGGGGTCAGAGCCCTAAGCATACCGGCTGGTCCGGCCCGACTTTTCACCGTGCAGGTCGGCACACTGTCTGAATATTATATCGGCACCGCGGTCGCAAACCTTCCTGCCGGAGTGACCGTGTCCGTACCGATTATCATGGCATGGGGAGGTTGGATCGGTCCCGGTCCTCAGTAAGGCAGTAGGCTCTGACTCACAACCTGGGACCAGGCTCTGACCCCCCCACTATATTTTAGAACAAATGAAATAATTTTTGCTCTGACCCCTGTTTTCCTCCCATTTTTTTTTCAATTCCCCGACCTCCATTCGTAGTACTCTTCTGGAGGAACATATGACACGACCTTTACGCAATATAGCCCAGGGATGCACTCATCACGCATTCAGCAGATGCCATGGGAAGAAGAATCTTCTGCTCGGTAAATACGGGAAACAATACTTCATAGAAGCAGTCAGGGAATGCCAGGAGAAATATAACTTTGAGCTCGTCGCAGCAGAGATTGTCGCCAATCATATTCACCTAGTCATTAAAACGACCATGGATAAGCAGACAATCTCCCGCATAATGCAGTATATCAAGGCCAGAATTGCTGAAAAATACAACAGGGCCATGGGTACGACCGGTTCATTCTGGAATGAGCGCTTCGGTTCGAGCGTTATCGAGGAGGCGGATAATCCTGAGGAGTATCTGTTGTGGTTATTATGGTACATCGGGTATAATCCCGTAAGAAAGGGTTTATCGAGGGATCCACGCAAGAACGATATCGGATTTATAAACTGTTATCTGGACAAAAATCATGTGGCACCTGTAAGGATTACCCTGCATGAATTCTTCTGGAAGCTCGGGAACACCTTTGAGGAATGTGTAAAAAGATTCTTGTCCTATGAGGATGCCTATCTTAAGAGGTTAGCGGTGTATTTTAATTGAGGGTCAGAGCCTGATCGTAGTGTTCCTTCGTGGTTATTTATCAGACAGTGCGGATTTGTCAGCATGTTGTCATATTTTACTTGCCCCCTCCCGCGTCCGTATGATCATGGACTGTCATGGCACCCAAACAAAAAAAACGCCCGGAGATCGTCGCCCCGGCCGGCAACATTGAAAAACTCAAATTCGCGGTCCTATATGGAGCGGACGCAGTCTACTTCGGCGGAGCAACGCTCAACCTGCGCGTACAATCAGACAACTTCACCCGCGAGGACATCGAGGAAGCGGTCGGTTTCTGCCGCGGGCACGGCGCGCGGAGCGTATTTTTACTGAACTCTTTTTTGCACGAGAAAAACATACCGGAAGCGAAGCGGTACCTGGCCTCGATCCGGGACCTGGACTTCGACGCGCTCATGGTGTCAGACCCGGGCATGATCGCGCTTATCCGTGACACCGGGGTCAGAGCCGAGATACACCTCTCCACCCAGATGTCCACACTGAACCACCTGGCAGCTCGGTTCTGGACCAGCGCCGGCGTGAAGCGGATCGTTCTTGGCCGGGAGGCGACCGTAGACGAGGTCCGCATGATAAAGGAAAACAGCGACGCCGAGATCGAAGTGTTCGTGCACGGATCCCTCTGCGTGGCCTACTCTGGCCGATGTCTCCTTTCACGCTACCTCACGGGCAGGGACGCGAACCTGGGCGACTGCGCCCAGCCCTGCCGCTGGCGCTACACCCTGACCGAGGAGAAGCGGCCTGGCGAGGAGCTCGAGATCGTGGAATACCCCTCCGGCACGGAGATACTGTCGTCAAAGGACCTCTGCCTGGTCGAGCGGATCGGGGAATACGCCGAAGCAGGCGCGGACGCCTTCAAGATCGAGGGCCGGATGAAGTCCGTGTATTACACTGCGAACACGGCCCGCGTCTACCGTCATGCGCTCGAGCACGCTACGCAATGCGACTTCGCCTCGTTCGTCCCCTTTTACCGGGAAGAGCTGGACCTGGTGAGCCACCGCCCCTACACGGACGACCTGTTCAACGAGTTCGGCGGCGCCGGGTTCGGCCCCATGCCCACGGTGAAGAAGGCGCTCTTCCTCGGGTTCCGTACCGGGACCGGCGCGGACGGCTCGCCCCTCATCAAAGCCCTCAACCCGATATACCGGAACGAACAGGTCGAGGCGATTTTCCCGATCGAGGGCGCTGTGAGAGACGCCGCGTTCACAGTACGAAAGATCCTCAATCCGGACGGTGAGCCTGTCGACATGGCTCGGCCCAACACGGTCTGCAGCTTCGTTTTTGACCGGGAGATGGGGGAGCACGCGATCCTTCGCAGCCGGCTCTGACCCCCCCCTCCATCTCGCGATTCTTCGCCGCCGGCTCTGCCCCCCCTCCACCACGCGATTCTTCGCCG
>JAKJGD010000317.1 GCA_022704585.1 Spirochaetota bacterium
GCTGCTGCGCCTCAGTCCCTGTTCAGAAAGCCCATCACGCCGGTCATTATCATCTGCGATGCCAGCGCGGCCAGGATGAGACCGGTTACCTTGCTCAGGATTGTCAGGCCCTGCTTTTTCACCACCCGCTCAATGAAGCCGCTTGCGAAGAGGAAAAAACCGACGCAGACGACCGCGGTAACAATGGCCGCTATTGCGACCGCGATATCGGCCGCCCGGGAGAGCTCGCCTCCCATGACCAGGAGCGCCCCGGTGGTAGCCGGCCCCACCGCGACCGGTATTGCCAGGGGCACCACGGCAATGTCATCGCTCTGGCCCTGTACCTGCTCGCCCTTCGGGCCGAGCACCAGTGTCGCCGCGGATATAAGCAGGAGGATCCCGGTCCCGATGCGGAACGAATCCAGGGTAATGCCGAACACGGCGAATATCTGATTGCCGATGAAGAACAGGACCAGGCATACGGCAATAATCGAGACTGTCGATTTGATCGCGATCTTTCTTTTCTTGGACCCGTCCATCTCCTTTGTCATGGACAGAAATGTCGACAGGAGAAAAAACGGCGTAAGCAGGAAGAAAAACTTGATGAATGTATTGATGAACACGCCAAGCATGTGTGCAGGCGTATCGTATGCCCGTGCATTTGTCAAGAAGAGTATGCAGCCGAGGGGCGGCTTCAGGAAATCAGGTTGCGGCCTGCGATGGTGACGGGGCCTGCCTTGTCGGTGTACCTGCCGCTGACCCCGTTATAGAATGCCCGTATGGTCCGCATGTCTTCCTCGATATCGCCGGTCGGTACGATCAGCGGCCCGGCACCTCCGGTTTTGGCCGCATAATCGAGATACGCAAGCTGCAGGGGGACGCCGCCCCCCCTCGCGATATGGTAGAAGCCCGATTTCCAGTATTTCACTTTCGAGCGCGTGCCCTCCGGTGCTATGGCGAGGGCGAGCTTTCTGGCTTTTTTAAATTCGCCGACCACCTGGTCGACCGTGTGCTCGTGCGAGGACCGGTCTATGGCCATGCCGCCCAGCCATCTCATGACAGGCCCGAACGGCCGGCGGAACAATTCCTTCTTGGCCATGAACCGCGCGTCAAGCTTCAGGGAAAAGGCCACGATAATGCCGTAGAACAGGTCCCAGTTGGACGTGTGGGGCGCGACAATGATGATATACCGGGGAACATCCGGCAGCGTGCCGCTTTTCTTCCACCCCGTGATCATCATCAGGAACAGGGACAACAGCCTCAACAATGTTTTAATAACCGGCGTGTTAAAAATCGTATGTTGCATATCAGATAATTCCCCTCACTTTAATTTCCCCGCAGGAGTGACGAAACATTCAATTACGAAATACCCGCAATTGACAAAATTGGCACCATGAATAATGACAGGACTTTTAATTACGAGTTGCATAATTAGAAAAAATAGTAAAAATATGCAAACAAATGGCACCGATATGTCATTTCGGTACCATATTCATTATCCATTCTTTGCAAATGACCATAAAAATTAACAAAATAATTGATTTTGACAGGACTTCTTCCCGGGAACCCGTTATATTCCTTTTATCTAACACATCATCTTTTTCAGGGTTGTAATTCGTTTTTTTATTTGTTTTCAAGCGCATGGTTACGTGCGCGTCGTAATCCTTATAAATAACGACGTGTTTTTTTATTATAAGCACAAAGACATAGTGGATGCCGTTGTGCATGCCATCCTAAAAATCACATGAATCGCGGAGACCCTGCCGCAACCGCGGCATCTCCGCATTTTTTTTGCTTTTCAAGATTATAATAATTGATTTTTCACCATCCGGCAGGCTCTTACCAGGAGGACGCGAACATTGTTGAATCGCGCGGACAGACCAGAAGACCCGGAGCAGCGTCTGGAACATGCCGAAACCCGTAATTATCAACATCATACCCGATCCTGAATTCGACGACACTGCAGAGTCACTCGAATTCTACTCGCCATCCCGGGCCATTCTCCCCGGGCTCATCGATTCGGGATCAATCGTCCCTCTGGCGGATTTCTCCGGCAGGGACACGCTCACACAGGACCCGGTGGAATTCATGGACGCGGGCCGGTTTCCGGGCACGGGAACCGGCGGCCCGGTCGTCGTCTCCATCGAGACCGGATATGCCTTCGGCGACGGGACGCATGCCACAACCATGCTCTGCATGAAGTTCCTGCTCGAGTGCCTGGACGAAGTTCAGCCCGGCAGGATGGACGCGCTGTCGCTCCTGGACGCGGGCGCGGGCACCGGCATCCTGGCGATAACCGCGGCGCTGATCGGGGTCAGGGACATCGACGCGGTCGAGCTCTATCACCACGCCGTCCTCTTCGCTGAGCGCAACATCAGGGCGAACGGGTGCGGGTGGATCAGGCTCCATGAATCGGACATAGCTGGGTTTTCTCCCGCGCGGGTGTACGATATCGTGGCCGCGAACATGGTATCCGACGTGCTCGCGGACAACATCCGCAAGCTGCATGATTACCTTGCGCCGGACGGCGTGATGATCGCGAGCGGGGTGAGCGCCGGCAGGCACGAATCGATGATGGAGCTCTTCAGCCGCAGCGGCCTGCGCGTCATGCGGCAGGAAGGCCGCGACGGCTGGCACGCGTACATATTGATGCGGGATGACCGGCTGGGGGCCGGAGGGCTCTGACCCCCTGTTTTTTCTGGCTGGAGGGCTCGACCGGAGGGCTCTGACCCCCCTATTTCTTCAAAGCGAGCAGCTCGGACCCGAGGAGCTGTATATGCTTCTTCTCTTCGTTGATTATGGCGTCGATCCTGTCCCTGCCGAGCTTCTCCGGCACCAGGTCCTTCATCCCGAGATAGAAGACGATCGAGTCCTTTTCAGCCGACAGGGCAGCCATCAGGATCGACTCGATCGAGGTCATGTCGATCTGCTTCTGGTAGAACACGCGCATGTCCGCCAGGGCCTTGAGGTACAGGACAGCCTCGTCATTCGGGTCGAATACCGTCGGCTTCTTTTCTTTCCCGGACAGGGAGGCGCGCATTTCAGCAAAGGTCCTCTGGTGGAACACTTCCATGGTGGAGAGGTCAAGGAGGAACTTTTGATAATACTTGTCAGCTATGGTCTCGGATGCTTTCTGGTAAAAATCGGCACCGTTTTTTTCTATCTGTTCCGCAATTTCGTATACATCGTCAGCGTTAAAGTCGAAGGCCATGGCGTCACTCCTGTTCTGGGTTTGAGGTCCGGCGCGGAACCGGTTGGGGCGCCGCATGCTTTGATTAAGCGGACCGACCGTTACAAATCAAGCACTTTTTTCCCGGGACCGGGGCCGGTCCCTCCCCCTTACATGAACCCCTCGCAGAATGCGAGCGCGTTCATGCCGAGTGCACCGTGATTGTAGCCGCCCTCCAGCAAGGCGTAACGCCGCCCGCCGCACAGCTTTTCCGAGTACTCCTTCATGAGGCGGCCAAGCCCCGTGTAATCCTCGGGCCAGAGCAGCCCGCCCCAGTCGTCTATACCCTGGTCGAAACCGGCCGACGCCGCAAATATATCGATGTCATGCAGGCCCTCCATGTGCTCCCGGACCTCCCCGAGATACTCCGCCCGGTCGCCCGCGCCGGGATTCAGGATGTCGATCCTGAAGCCGTCCCGCCTGTTCTCGAGGATATTGATGTTGCCGTCGCCGGTGTGCAGGTCGAAATCCAGCACGAAGGCGGACCTGATCCTGCCCGCGGCGAAGAGGTTCAACAAGCTTACGCTCATGTTGTTGAAGTAGCAGAAGCCCCAGCACGAATCGGCGGACGCGTGGTGGCCGGGCGGGCGTATCACCGCGA
>JAKJGD010000318.1 GCA_022704585.1 Spirochaetota bacterium
GGTCTTTCGAGGACCTGATGCCCTTCAACGAGGAGATCGTGGTCCGTGCATTCTATAATTCAAGGGTGCCTGTCATATCTGCGGTAGGCCACCAGGTGGATCATCCCCTGTGCGACGACGCGGCTGACCTGGCCGCGCCGACCCCGTCAGCGGCCGCCGAACTTGTGGTGCCGGAAAAAAAGGAGCTCGCTGACGAGGTCGACTACTACCGGCTTCGGATTAACAATTCGATACAATCGCTGCTCGGCAGGCATGGCGACAGGATTGAGGCTGTAACAAGGCTCCGTATCTTCCGAGACCCGTATGAGATCGTGAACCGGAAGGAGATGCAACTGGCTGACCTGGCGAACAAAATGCTGATATCCCTGAAAGATGCAGTTGCATCCCATAAAAATGCCCTGCAGCGGATCCCGGACCTGCGCATGTTGATTGAAAAGTTGATCATGAGCAGAAAGCACGCGTTCCTTATGGCGGTCAGGGCGCTTGAACAGCTCTCGCCTCTCGGGGTTATGCAGAGGGGGTATGCGATTGTCCTTGATGAAGCGGAGAGGGTAATCCGCTCCATTGCGAATACCGGCATCGGCCGGACCATCTCAGTGGTTCTCTCTGACGGTTCGCTGGAATGCAATGTCAATTCGATACAAACCGGAGGATACGATGGAAAAGAAAAAGACGGCAAAAAACACTCCTGATAAACAGGCGGTAATGAATTTTGAAAAAGCCCTGAAAGAGCTTGAAGAAATCGCGAACAGCCTTGAGGAGGGGGAGCTCTCCCTTGACGAATCAATCCGCCAGTTTGAAAAAGGGATGCAGCTGTCAAAGTTCTGCCGCCTGAAGCTGGATGAGGCAGAGCGGAAGATAGAGATTCTGCAAAAAGGCGAGGGAGACCGTACAATCAGGAAGCAGGTTGATGTGGACAGCGAATCAGGCGAGATAGCCAATGATGACGATATGCAGGGATCGCTGTTGTGATGTAACGGATAGGTCACGACCTGCTGTATTAAATTGAAAAAATAATATTATATTTGATTAAACAGTTAATTTCTGTATATAAAAAAATAAATAGTATTTAAGAATTTTAATAAATATTAAAAACATGTATTGACAATTTGCCTCTTTTTTTATATGTTGTAAAAAAGAGACGAGTGAAAGCTGCCACTAATAAATTTTCTGGCGAGGTAAAACATGGACATTCAACAAACACTTGAATCGATCAAAAATGAGCTCGGACAGGTCAGGGACGAACGTAAAAACAAGCTCTCCATGGTAGTTTTCAGCGGTGACCTGGACAAGCTCCTGGCGGCCTTCATCATTGCTACCGGCGCAGCTGCAATGGGTCTGGAAGTAGTCCAGTTCTTCACCTTCTGGGCCACCCCGGCACTGCGAGACACGAAAAAGAAAGGGAGAGGCAAAGACCTGTTCGGGAAAATGTTCGGATTCATGCTTCCGAAGGGTGCGGGAAAAGTTAAGCTTTCCAAGATGAACATGGGCGGCATGGGTACGGCTATGATGCAGTATCTCATGAAAAAGAAAAAAGTGGCATCCCTACCGGAATTGATTGATCTCGCGGTCGAGATGGGCGTAAAGATATACATTTGCGATATGTCCATGGACCTGATGGGCTTCAAGCAGGAAGAGATGATCGATTATCCCGGCAGGGAGTTCGTCGGGGTCGCGAAGTTCCTGGAGGAGGCGGGCGACAGCAAGATCCAGCTCTTCATCTAACGGGAGCAATGCCCTTCTTGCATATGGCTAGATATTTTCTTTTACATTAAAAACTGTTGCAATTAATTGAAAATTTTTATACTATGAATTATACAAGGAGCTGAACATGAGCGATGCAATTAAGCCTGATATCACCATGGATCTGAAAGGACTGGCATGCCCCATGCCGGTAATAAAAGTCAGCCAGCAGATTAAGAAGATGCAGATCGGCCAGATACTGGCAGCTGAAACGACCGACCCGGGCGCACACGCGGATTTTCCTGCATGGGCGAAAAGTACCGGGAATGAGATTCTCAGCACGGACAAGAAAGATACTGTATCCACCTTCTATATCAAAAAAGTGAAATAGCAAGCCGTTTCTATCGGGGGGTGCGGAGAGATTCCGTATCCCTTATATTACATTATCACAAGGATAGCAACATGTGGGATAAATTTTTTTATTTTTCCATGGTACCCATGGTGTACCTGGCGGTCGCAATCCTGGTCGGCGGGCTGCTCTTCAAGCTGATCATGGTCCTGATTTCAAAGCGCTTCCCCGGCTCCCTGTCGGTATATCCGAAGCGGGTACCGCGGCCGATCGGGGTTGCAGCCGAGGCCTTCGCAGTGCCGGCGGCCTTTAAAAAGGACAAGGTGTTCTGGCTGTTCATAATCGCGTTTCATATCGCATTCCTCCTGCTCTTCATCGGGCATCTTGAGCTGATAAAGGAATTCAAGTGGATACAGGTCATTCCCCACGAAGTGTTCCTGGGTGCGGGCGCTGTCGGCATCGTCCTGACTATAACGGTACTGTATTTCCTGTTCAGGCGCTTCAAGTCGCCCTGGCGTGAAATATCGGTGCCGGAGGATTTCCTGTTCCTCATTTTCCTGTTCCTGACGATTTTCCTGGGGAGCCACCTGCACCTGTCGGCGCGCTATTACGCGGGCGGCGGTGCGTTCGACATACCGGTAGAGTCGTACCGGGAATATTTATCGAGCCTTATCGCTCTCAAGCCGGTTGTCCCCGACGGGATCGCCAACTCGCCGCACTACGTACTGGTGGTGATACACATTTTTCTCGCGAACCTGGTGCTCATGATGATCCCGTTCACCAAGGTGGTGCACATGGTGTTCGCGTTCCTTTCACTGAATCTCAAGAGGAAATAAGCCATGGAAAAAGAAAAAATCAAAGGACTCAAGCAGATACTAAAGAGGAGGCTGAACCGGCCCCTGCGCTACTATACTGATACCTGTACGCGGTGCGGGATTTGCTATGATTCGTGCCACGCATATTACGGTATACCAAAGAAGGAATATTCGCCGGTCGGACGCGCCGAAGTTGTGCGGAAGCTGTATAAAAAATACACCAGGCTGTCAGGTTTACTGTTTCCCTACTGGGGTGATGCGACGAAATTTTCAGATCCGGTTATGGACCGGGTTTACGAGGCGGCCTGGTCCTGCACCGGGTGCCGCCGCTGCGTGGTGAACTGCCCGTTCGGCATCGACACCGGCCAGATCATGGGCGTGGCAAAACACCTGCTGATCGAGAACGGCACCGCGCCTGAAGAATTGGTCATGCTTGCAGACGCCGCAGTGGAAAAAGGGAAGAGCATTGACGAGTTCAAGGAAGGGTACCGGCATGTTATCCTCGATCTTGAGAAACAGGTGCAGCAGAAGCTGGGCCTCTCGTCGTCTGAAGGCCTGATCCCGATGGAAAAGAAAGGCGCTGGGATAATGTACGTTGGTCTTGCGGGTGCCCATTCCATCGTCAATCCTGCAATCATTTTCAACGCGGCGAAAGAGAACTGGACGCTGAGCTTCTTCGAGGCGGTAAACTTCGGCTTCTTTGCCGGGGACCCGGAAAAGGCGCAGTTCATTGCCCGTCGTATTATAAATGAGGCAATGGCACTCGGCGTGAAAGAGGTCGTCATTGTCGAGTGCGGCACCGCCTTCAGAATCCTGAGAGCGCTCATGGGCAAACTTCCCTTTAAGGTATCGAGCATTGTCGAGGTAATCCACCGCTACATGAAAGAGGGGAGAATCCGTATCAAGGAAGGAGCGGTGTCTGAAGCGGTCACCTACCACGACCCGTGTCAACTCGGCAGAAA
>JAKJGD010000319.1 GCA_022704585.1 Spirochaetota bacterium
GCCAAGCTCGGCGAGATCGGCGAGGGCACCTCTGAGATACAGCGGATCCTGATCGCGAAAGACCTGATCCGGAAGTACAGCGGGAAATAATAGACCCTCCGGCAGGTTCGCAAACGCTTGCGGACCTGCCGGAAAGCGTAATACATTATCACACAAGGAGACAATCATGGACTATAAACTGGGCAAATCGTATGATGAGATCAACGTGGGCGACAAGGCGTCATTCTCGAAAACGGTGACTGAAACCGATATCGCTCTTTTCGCGGCGATCACCGGGGACTTCAACCCGATGCACATGAACGAGGAGTTCGCGAAGATGACCCCGTTTAAAACACGGATCGCGCACGGCGGCATACCCCACAGCCTCATAGCCCCGGTCTGGGGGACGCAGCTGCCTGGCCTCGGCACCGTGGCCCTCGAGATCAAGACGCGGTTCAAGGCCCCGACCTATATCGGCGACACTATAACCGCTACAACCGAGGTTGTCGAGAAGCTGCCGGAACGTAAATGGATAAAAATGAAGCTGACCTGGACGAACCAGAAGGGAGAGACCGTGGGAGTGGGCGAAGGTCTCGTTATCCCGCCGCCGAAAATCGGGTAGCAGTAAAGCCACGTAAGAAATAATATTCAACGCGGAGAACGAAGACGACCGGGATAGACCTCACCCCCCCCCGGTCCGCACCGATCGCCCCTTGGACCTCCTGTCCGCGCTCGCTGTTGCGACCTCCTGACTAAAACCTCTCCCATGGGGAGAGGGGGAGGATGGACGGCAACCCCCTTCTCCTGCGGGGAGAAGGGGGAATGGGGGATGAGGCCGTTGAGCAGTTCACGCTCATATATAACAAGCATATTCTTATTAAAAAAATCCGCACGTTTTAATATATTACATTATTTCTGCTTGACGTAAATAGTAAATATTTATCTATTGTAAATATTAACAATAACTAAATATATCATAATGGAAAATATTTACAAATCCCCTGCCGGAGCCCGCATCCGGGCCGGTTTCAGGACGGTATGATGAACCTCGGCTCAATAATCAGAAAGCGAAGGAAAGAGCTCAAGCTCACCATGAAGGAAGTGGCTGAGCGGGCGGGCATTTCAGAAGGGTTCCTGAGCCAGATCGAGAACAATGTCAACTCGCCTTCGGTCGAAACGCTCCGGAACATTTGCGGGGCAGTCGGTATTAACGCGGGAGACGTGCTGAACCAGATTGAAAAGCAGGACCGGTTCGTGGTGATACGCAGGGCGGACTGGGCGGAAATCGACATCCCCCATTCGGGGTTCGCAACCAAGCGATTTTTCTCGCCGGACAACCGCACACTCGTCGATACCGCGATACTCACGATAAAGAAAGGCACGTCGATCCCGGTGCGGAAGAACATTCGGAACAGCCAGGAGCTCCTGTGCGTGCTCAAGGGCAAGGTGGAGCTCGAGCTTGGCGACGACAGGATCCCCCTGGCCGAGGGAGATGCGATCCACTACTGGTCTAACCCGGCCCGCCAGAGGATAATCGGCATGAGCGCTGGAAACGCGGTGGTGGCATGGATGGGAACGTTATAGAGAATCAAGAATAACATACAAGATTAAAAAAAGAGGTGTTTGGCTTATGATTAAATTCAGCGACAAGCAATTGGCAATTCCAAAATTGATGAGGCCGGTGTACCTTGTTACAGCCGGACAGTCAAAGTTCGACAGGGCGTTTCCGGACAAGCGTACGGAAGAGCTCTGTGTAGACGCGCTCGTCCAGGCGGCGGAGATGATCAATATGTCACCGGCGGAACTGAAGAGCTATATTCATACGTGCTACTACGGGCACTTCGCAGACCACTTCGGCGATCAATTGCTCGGTGAAGCGCTCATCCATGACCGCCTGGGCCTTGATCCCCTGGGCAACTGCGGTGTTAAGACGGGCGGCGCCACCGGGGGTACGACCCTGTGGGAAGGCGTAAAGGCCGTCGCGTCAGGCTACTCAAACTGCGTGCTCTGCATGGGGTGGGAGCGGATGGATGAGGTCCCCACGGACGAAGGTAACTTTTACATTTCCTGCGCCGCTGACAAGGACTGGGAAGGTCCCATGGGCCATATCTATACCGGATACTACGCAGTTATGGCGCAGAAATACTGGCAGGTCTTCGGCAAGCAGGAGGATTCCTTCCGGAAGACCATGGCAGAGATCGCGGTCAAGCACCACGGCTACGCGCGCATGAACCCCTATGCCCATGCCCCGATGAAGATCACGGTGGATGACGTTCTCAAATCACCGGTTGTGGCATTCCCCCTTCGCGCCCTGGACTGCTGCGTCATGAGCGTCGGCGCGGCCTGCGGCATTCTCTGCGACGAGGAGACTGCTATGAAGCTTTCGAAAAATTCACCGCACAAGCCGCTGCGTATATGGGTCACCGCCGGCTCGCACACCCTGCGCGCGGCAGACCGGCGCGACATGGAAATCCCTCTCCTGCCGAACGAGACCAAGGATCAGTATAAAGACCTTGGCAAGAAATTCCCTGGCGGCGAGCGCTACCCGGGCTTCACCGGATTCCTGGCTGCCCGCATGGCCGCCTATTACGCATACAACCAGGTCGGGATCAAGGATCCGACAGAGGACCTCGACGTGATAGAGCTCCACGACGCCTTTACCATCAGCGACATACAGACCTATGAGGACATCGGAGTCCGTCCGTACGGGTACGGGCGCGACTATGTCGAATCGGGCGACTGCTATCACACGAACCCGAAGACCGGCAAGCCGGGCAAGCTCCCCTCGAACCTTTCGGGCGGCCTGATCGGCTGCATGCACTCGGTCGGCGCGACCGGGATCATGCAGGTGTTCGAGATCGCGTGCCACCTGTGGAACAGGTGGGCCGAAGTACACGGCGACGAAAAGAGGTGGAAGGCCTTTGGCCGCCAGAAGCCTTCGGACTGGACAGACCTTCAGGTCAAGGGAGCGAAACGGGCTCTGGCTATCAGCCACGCCGGTGTCGGTTCTCATGTGACATGTACAATTCTGCAGAACCCCGATCATCTAATTAAAAAGGACGCATAGGAGGACGAACTATGAGCATGAGTGGACAGGTATCCGTTAAAGACAACAAGTATAAAATAAAAGGCGACTTTCACCACCTTGAGCTGGGCCAGCCGATTCGCAACGCGGACGATGACTGGCACTTGCTTGGAATAACCAATCCCCGGACGATGATTCACATGCATTCTTACGGCGGAGAGGCCGTCTTTTTCGAGTCGCTTTCGCAGGGCAAGCTCATGGCGGCCCGCTGCGACAACGGTAAATGTGAAAACAAGGGCTCGATCTATCAGCCGTTCAGGACCATCTGCCCGGACTGCCTGGTGAAGATGACTCCCTTTGACATGACCGATTTGGCCAAGAAAACAGCGAAGATCCATACCTTTATGGTGTGCGAGCGCTCAGGGGCCTTCAATTTGCTGGATAAGCCGATCAAATTTATCAACATTGAATTTGACGGGGTTTGCACGATTTTATTCAGCTACCTTGCGGTCGGTGAACCGAAAATGGGCATGCGCGTGGTTCCGATTTTTCAGAAAAAAGACCCGACATATACCATTCTTGACCTTGCATGGGTTCCCGAAGGGACCAAGGCGGATCAACTGCCCAGGGGGTTCTCGTTCTAGGGCGGCGTTCCGCCGGTTGAGGTACGCACAACAAAGAAAAAAAATAGCGCAGAGAACGCGGAGAACGCAGAGACACAATGTTGACCTTTACCGTCTCAAATCCTCCGCGGTCTCTGCGGTCTCTGCGATTCATGTGATTTTAAGGAGCTGAAAAGT
>JAKJGD010000320.1 GCA_022704585.1 Spirochaetota bacterium
TTTACGAGCATCATTGAGGACTACGAGGGACAGCATTTTGTCATATACTTCACGCCTCCTTCGGGTCAGCCGGACCCGCACCACAACGTGTTCAGGAGCAGTGATAGCGAAGTCGACCTGTATGTCCGGACGGTCGCGGAAAGCAGGTACCGGGACACGTTCTGGATGAAAAACCTGAACCAGGGCCCAGTGTACAGCGAAGACGCCAACTGCGTCGTCACCGGGCCCGGGGTGGGCGATTTCAAGACCTACTGGAACATGCTACCGGAAACAGACGCCTCGCGTTTCGAGGAGACGCTTTCCGGTTGGCGAATAGACTCTGCCGCTGATTACGCGTCCGGGCCGGCCGGCCTGGTGGAGAAGGAAGTAAGCGACGCCGCGTATTTCTTCTCTCCCCTGGAACAGAGGAAGTACCTGGTAGCCGCTCTCATCGACGAGCCTGACCGACTGGTGCCGACCATGCCGACCGGGCTTGACTTTCCGTCGTTCAGGGCCGAGCCGGGAAGGGAATGTATCCATGTGAACGGCATTGAATCCCGGTATGCCGAGTTTTTCGAAGTCTGGTGCAAGAAGTTCAACCGCAACGGCTCGTATGACCTCCCGCTGACCGCGGAGTCGATCGGATGGGACGCCGAAAGAGCGGCCCCGGCGGAAGGAGACCGTTATAACTGGAGGGTGTGGTATGCATACCCGGGTGAAGGCGGTGCCTGCGCCCTGACGGCCCCTGATTGCGAACCCAACCAGTACTATGTCATTGCAGTTGTGGGCAAGAGCACGCCCCTGCACGGGACCAGCGAAGCGCGGTTCGCTGGGGATAAAAACGGGAGCGGCGACAATATTTCATTTATCATGCCATACCCTGCCGACGCGCCGCAGGAATCGCCATACCTGTCGCTGGGCGTTGATAAAAGGAGCATCATCGTTAATCTCAACGCTGTGAGTGAACAATGCCGCTATATTATAAGATGGCGCGAGAAGGACAGGATGGACGACCCATGGTCCGTTTATGATACATATGACGGCACTGACGGGAGCCTGTCGTGGAACGGCTGTTCATTCACGATACGCAATTGTAACCCGAAAACCGTGTACACGGTTAAGGCCTGTGCCGTGACATTGAACAATCTCCAGGGTCCGGCTGCCGAACAGGAAATTGAAACCGGCACCGAGGGAGGCATGGTGTGGTCTTTTATCTGGGACCGGCCGCTTACACAGAGAATATGGCCGGTTGACCGTACCAGCAAGTGCCTCGATGCGTCGCTGCAGGTTTCTGTCAGCCAGCTTCCGGCAGGTGCCGCGTCCTACGCCCTGGATGGGACCATAACCTGCAACCTTTTTACGACACAGACTCCAGGTTACATCCTGGGCATGTACAGGCCCATTGTAAAGACATATGCATTCAGCATCACTGCTCCCGCATCTGAGAGACTCGCAACACTGGCTGCTTTCACGCCGGTGAAGGCCTGGCTGGGTATATTTACCATGATGAAGTACAAAAATTTCAATGTCAAGGGCACAATACGGGCCTTCAACAGTAACGGTGCGGACATCACGCCCAGGGACCCGGTCACCGGGAAATACCAGAATGAGCTTACATGGGAATTCCAGGACTGCCCCCAGCCTCCGCTGAAAGAGTAGGGTATCCGGAGAAATCACAGACCTCACCCCGCGACTTCCCCGGTGATAGTAGAGACAGGAGCGGGCTCGCAGGTCATCAGCAAACAAAAAAGCCGGCTTGTGGCCGGCTTTTTTATCTGAATGTATCATCCACTATTTTTTCGGCTGCTTGATCAAGGCTATCGACAGGAGTATGCCCAGCACCGCGAGTCCGGCGGTGGGATAGAAAGCTACGGTAAAGCTGCCGAACAGGTCTTTCGCAAAACCGGAGATCAGGCCGCCGATGATGGCGCCCAGCCCGTACGCGAAGAATACCACGCCGTAATTCCGCGCATAGTTCTTCATGCCGAAGAATGAAGCGGTCGCTGCGGGAGCGATGGCGAGCCAACCGCCCAGGCAGAGCCAGAAGCCGCAGAATGCGATGACATAAGCCATGGTTTTGCCCTCACCGGCAAGAAACAGCATGATCAGCGACACAACCAGAATGATGGCCATGTTAAGGACGGCCGCCCATTTCGGCGTGATTTTGTCGGTCAACGTCCCGAAAAGCGGACGGCCAACAGCGTTGAAAATAGCGAAGATGCCGGTGAACATCGCAGCCTGAGCTGCCGTAACCTTGATGATCTCCTGCCCGACCGGGGCCGAGATCCCGATCGCCATCAGGCCGGCGAGGCAGCCGATGATATAGGCAAGGAAAAGTCCCCAGAAGGAGCCGGTCTTGGACATTTCGCCCGAGGTGAAATCTGCAGCAGCTGCGGCTCCGGTCGGAGCGGTCCAGCCGGCGGGCTTCCATCCCGCTTCCGGGAACTTATATGGCAGGGAGAGGATCACGAGAATGATCGCAAATGCGATACCAAAGTAGAGAAACGTGGTGAAGAGGCCCGCTTTCGGGATAAGCGCACTTGCAATGTTCGCAGTAAGGAGGGCAGATCCGCCGAAGCCGGCGAGCATCAGGCCGACCGCGAGTCCCTTTTTATCGGGGAACCAGCGGGCACCGAGCGAAACCGGGCAGCCGTACGCGAGGCCAACGCCGGAACCGGCGATAACGCCGTAGGTGAGCATCAGCATGTAGATGTTCTGCGCGAAATACGACAGACCCCATCCGAGGCCGACGATCAGGCTGCCCACGAGGGCGAGTTTTTTCGGGCCGAGCTTTTCCATGACCTTGCCGCCGAAGAACATGGTAATAGCGAAAAACGCCAGGAAGAGCATAAAGGGAAGGTTGCCCTCAAGAGAAGACACTTTTTTCATGCCCTTGAGTAGTTCCAGGTCCTTCTCCGCTATAGCGGGGATTGCCCTGGTAAAATTATCGATCTTGACCTTGTCTTTTTCAACGTCAGGCTTGAGCTTGAATATCTCCGCAACCTGCTCGGCAGTGATGGTTTTCGCTGATGAGTAGAATTTATCAACCGCATCGCCTTTCAGTGTGAATATGCCCTTAAGCAGGTCATTGTCTTTGAGAGTGACGCCTGCCTGCTCGGCTTTTTTCTTGTTGAATTCGAATTCAACGTGGGGCTTGAATACCCCGTAGGAATACACGCTGCCAAGGCAGAGGTTCATCACCAGTCCGATAATGACGAATAACCATCTACCTTTCTCAGCAGCCATCCCGAATACTTTTGTGTCTGCCATAACTTAAAACTACCTCCTGAGGTTTGTTTGAATGATGGAGCTAAACGGCATCCTCTTGCGTGAACATCGTAACACGCCGCTCTTCCCCTCCCCATATCTGTTTGAAGCAGGGGTCAAATGCTGACATGGTATTCGCCATTCACCGGCCCTGTCCGTGCCGAATAGCTTAGATTGAATAATAAATCTTGCAATAGTGAACAGGGGGGGCGATAAAAGTCAATCATAAATATAAAAAGGCCCCGCGTTCAATCGCGGGGCCCTCTATTTCCGGTATTAACGTTTTTTCCGGTTGTTGCGCACTCCCGGATTTTTACCGGCGCCGGTTTTCAGGCGGGAAGCGATTGAGGGATCTTTTTCCTCGATTATCTCTTCGATCTTCTCAATTTCCGACTCGATCTTCTCTAACTCCACCACTGACTCATCCTTGATGGTGATATCGTAATCCGGCCTGAACTTGCTTTCCAGCCATTCGCGGAAGATATCGATGTACTCGAACAGGGCCGGTACCACGACCAGTGTCAGGAAGGTCGAGAGGACCAGGCCGCCAATG
>JAKJGD010000321.1 GCA_022704585.1 Spirochaetota bacterium
AACCCGCTTGTGGTGGTTACCGGACCCGGGCCCGGAAGCGGTAAAATGGGCACCTGCCTCTCTCAGGTGTACCATGATAACAAGCGGGGCCTGCGCAGCGGATACGCGAAATTCGAGACCTTTCCGATATGGAATATTCCCCTCAAGCACCCGGTGAACATCGCGTACGAGGCGGCAACCGCCGACATCGGCGATTTCAACCTGATTGACCCCTTCCACCAGGAGGCGTACGGAACGATAGCCGTCAACTATAACAGGGACGTGGACACGTTCCCGGTCCTGAGAAGAATACTGGAGCGTATCATAGGCTCGAAGTCGTTGTACCGTTCGCCTACTGACATGGGCGTCAACCGCGCCGGGTTCGGCATCGTGGACGACGAGGCGGTCAGGGAAGCCGCACGCCAGGAGATTATCAGGCGGTATTTCCGTTATTCATGCGAGTACGCCATCGGCTTCGCCAGCAAAGAGACCGTCCAGAGGGTCGAGCTCCTGATGGACGAGCTGGGACTGAAGCCCGGGGACCGCATCACGGTCGGGCCCGCCCGGAGCGCCGCTTTGGACGCGGAGGGGAACGGCAAGGGAAACGAGGGGATCTTCTGCGGCGCGGCGCTCGAGCTGGCGGACGGGACCATCGTGACCGGCAAGAACTCGCCCCTGTTCCACGCGTCGCCGAGCGTCATTCTGAATGCGATCAAGAAGCTCGCAGAGATCCCGGACCGGATACACCTGCTCTCGCCCCAGATCATTGAATCGATCAGGAGCCTCAAAAAGGATGTGCTGGGAGCCCGTTCGGTGAGCCTCGACCTGGAGGAGACCCTCATCGCGCTGAGCATCAGCGCGGCAACAAACCCGACTTCCCACGAGGCCATGACGAAGCTGAAAGAGCTCAAGAACTGCGAGATGCACATGACGCACATGCCGACCCCCGGCGACGAGGCCGGACTCAGGAAGCTCGGCATCAATGTTACGACGGAGCCGAATTTTTCGACGAAGAGCCTGCATGTCGTGTAATCGGCGGCGGGAAATACAGGTGTAAGGAAAAGGATTTCAGGCGGGGCGCCGGGCGCCCCGCACTACTGCCGGGGAGGTGCCGATGAGCAAGCTGGTGAAGTATTATGGTGTCAATTTCAAGCAGGGGGATTACATCTTCCGCGAGGGAGATGCAGCTGACGTCATGTATATGATCCACAGGGGGAGGGTGCAGATCAGCAAGGGTCTTGGCTCGTTTGACGAGAATATCCGCATCCTCGGTGAGGGCGAGTTCGTCGGTGAAATGGCCATCATTAACGTGAAGCCCCGCTCTGCAAGCGCCGTCGCCATGGAAGACTGCATTCTGATTAAGATGGACCGTGAATCCTTCAATGAAACGATCAAAAAAAACCACGAGTTTTCCGTGAGTGTCATACAGTTCCTGTCCGAACGGCTGCGCGAGACCGATGAACTATTAATGAAGTACGCGAACCAGGAACGCATCGGAAGGCTCCTGGCGGAGATCCTCCTGGAAATGCTGGGCAGCGGTAAACGGGACGCGTCGGGAAACTGGTCGCTCCTGAACATGGAATCGTTCCAGAAAGACGCTGCGCGTCACCTCGACTGGAGCAGGGATTACATCAGGACGGTCCTCGCCGAGCTCATCGACACCAACCGGGTTACGATAAAAAAGGACAGGTCCGGCGCGGAGTGGATCGCGGTTCGGGCCGGCGGCGAGGGTTAAGCCTCTTCGCGGTACCGTGCAGCTATACTGCGGATGACATCGAGGCTCTCGAAAAAAATCTCGACCAGTTCAGGATCGAATTTTTTCCCGGACATGGTGCGCATTTCCGAGAGCACGTCATCCGGGGCCCACGCTTCCTTGTACACCCTTTTTGATGAAAGCGCGTCGAACACGTCCGTCAGCGCGACGATTCTGCCGAAGATGGGGATTTCCTCGCCTTTCAGCGGCACCGCTTGCCCTTTTGAATCCTTTTCCAGTGGCTCGCCGGTGTCAACATCGACTCGGCCGGGATAACCGGTGCCGTCCCAGTTCTCATGGTGAGTGAGGGCGACCTCCGCAGACATCTCATCGAATTCCGACTCCCTGAACTTGAAGAGCCGCGCCCCCTGGAAGGTGTGAGTCTTCATGATCTCAAATTCTTCGGGCGTAAACCGCGCCGGCTTTTTTAAGATGAGGTCAGAGACCGCAACCTTGCCGACGTCGTGAAGCATTGCAGCCATGCGGAGGATGTCCTTTTTCTGGTCGATCTCCTCCTTGCGGAGGCCCCGCGCGCGGGCCCACTTTTCGTATATCTCGACCGAGTAAGCCGCAACGCGGTTGACATGCGGACCGGTCTCTTTCGGATCGCGCAGCTCTGCCATGCTGATCATGCGGAGGATCAGGGCGCGTGTCATCTTGGCGCGCTGGAGTATCATGCTCGCGATATTCGCGAAGTGAAGGGCGAACATCTCGTCGGAAGCGTCGAAGCTCCCGGTAAAAGCCCCGTCGCCGTCGCAGGATCCCCCCCCGGGCCCGGGGTTCTTTGAGTTCAGGATCTGCATGACGCCCAGTACCTCTCTCCTGTTATTGATCAGGGGAATGGTAAGCATGGACTTGGTGTGGTAATTAGACTTGATGTCGGATGTGCGATCGAACTGATAGGGCATGTCCGCGGGGATTCGGTAGGCGTCCGGGATATTCAGTATCTCGCCGGTAAGCGCCACGTGGCCGGATATGGAGCCGTGGCTGATCCTGGTCCGGAAGGTCGTGTAGATCAGCTTCTGCCCGGGCGGGAGCAAACGCTGTATCGACTCTGTCTGCACGTGGCTGAAAATGAGCTCGTCCCCTTCCTTGATCTGGATCGAGGCGGCGTCGGCGTTCAGGATGCGGCGCGCCTCGGTAAGGATCTTGTCCAGAAGCAGGTCCAGGTCCTGTACGGTATTGAGCTCCGAGCTCAACTGAATGATTTCGTTCAGATTTACAGGCCTGTCGGTCATTGGCGTTCCCTAATGCAAAACATAGTTAATGATACTGCAAGTGGCGGATCATGGCAATAACTTTTTTTGCGCGTTTGGCCCGCGCCGAGCGGGGCATTATTAATATTGACATTATTCATCCGGAGTGCGAATACGGGAAGAGAACCACCAGGAGCCATGCCATGATTGCAATGATAAGGCGCTATTTCAAATTCGAAGAGCTCGGGACCGACTTCAAGCACGAGATGATAGGCGGCATCACCACCTTCATAACAATGGCATACATCATTATCGTAAACCCGAAGATCCTGGAGGCCGCCGGCATCCCGTTCGGCCCCAGCATGGTCGCGACCATCGTGTCCGCGTTCTTTGGCACCCTGCTCATGGCCGTGTACGCAAAGCGGCCGTTCGCGGTGGCGCCCTACATGGGACAGAACGCGTTCGTCGCCTTTACCGTAGTAAAGGTGATGGGCTTTTCCTGGCAGACGGCCCTTGGCGCTATCTTCATCGGAGGCCTCCTGTTTACGGCCCTGACGCTGCTCCGTATCCGCTCCTGGCTGGCCAACCTTATCCCGATAAACCTGAAGATCTCGTTTGCCGTGGGGATCGGGCTTTTCCTGACCTTCATCGGCCTGAACATGTCTGGCATCGTCACCATCGGCGTGCCGGGTGCCCCGGTCAATATCGGCAAGCTCTCGCAACCCGGTCCGATCATGGCGATCGTCACGGTGCTGGTCATCGCCTTCCTGATGATCAGGAAGGTCAGGGGATCCATGCTGATCGGCATTCTTGGAACAACCGGGATCGCCATCGCGCTCCAGCTCGCGTTGCCCGAACTGAAGAGCGGGGA
>JAKJGD010000322.1 GCA_022704585.1 Spirochaetota bacterium
GGCCGAGATCTCCCCCGCCCGGAACAGATGACGCAGGTACGAGCGGGAATAGGTGCGGCAGACATAACAGCCGCATGCTCCGTCCAGCGGGGCCTGGTCGCTTTCAAATGCCGCCGACTTGATATTAACCCTGCCCGCGGACGTGAACAGGGTGCCGTTCCGCGCGATGCGGGTCGGCATGACCGAGTCGAACATGTCCGTACCCTGCCGGATTGCGTACAGTATTTCCATGGGACTGCCCACACCCATCATGTACCGGGGCCTGCCGGCCGGCAGGAGGGAGAGCGTCAGCTCCGTGATCTCGCGGTACAGGTCCTTCGGCTCGCCCACGGAAAGCCCGCCTATCGCGAACCCGGGAAAGTCCGATTCCGTCAGCCGTGAGACGCACTCTGTACGCAGGCCCGGGAACACGCTCCCCTGCACGATGGCGAACAGGGCCTGCCGGCCGGTATCGAAATTATCACGCCAGTATGCGTACGAGCTGCGCGCCCAGTCCGCGGTCCGCTCCATCGCCTCCCGCGCGGGCCGCTCCTCGATCGGATAATGCGTGCACTGGTCCAGGACCATCATGATGTCCGAGCCGATTGTCTTCTGGATGTCCAGCACCGACTCCGGCGTAAAGACATGGAGGGAGCCGTCAACATGGGAGCGGAACTCCACCCCGTGGTCGCGCACCCTGCAAAAATCCGAAAGCGAAAATACCTGGAACCCGCCCGAGTCCGTGAGAATTGACCGGTGGAAGTTCATGAACCGGTGGAGGCCCCCGGCTTTCTCCAGCACCTCCATGCCCGGCCGCAGGTACAGGTGATAGGTATTGGAAAGAATGATGTCGAAATCGAGCTCATCCACATCTCGGCCTGAAATGGCCCGGACAGCACCCCTTGTGGCCACGGGCATGAACACGGGCGTGCGGATAGCCCCCCGGGTGGTGACGAGCTCGCCGGTGCGGGCCGCAGTGGCGCCGTCTGTTACGATGACGTGGAATTGCATGGGTGTATTGAAGCCGGGCGGGCTGAATTGTCAAATGGAATTCCGTACCGGAGCGGGTTGCTCAAATCCGCCATGACGTCTGTAACCTTATGCTTCAAACAGTCCCAAATAATTAAAAAGTTAATTGACACAAATACGCTTGCCCGGCAGCTATTATGATTAACTTTTCCGGCAGAACCAGAAAAAATCTTTCTCGATAAAAGGACACCACAATGAATTTAGCACCCGTTGCCCGTTTAATCTGCTGTGTGTGCGTTTTCAGCCTCGCATCATGCGGCGCCAGCCTCACCTCCGACAAGTCGAAAGTCAGTTATGGGATCGGCATGCAGTTCGCCAGGGACGCGAAAATGCGCGGCATGGAGATAGACATCAAGGCCTTTGCCCAGGCATACGACGACATCATGAGCGGGAAAAAAAGCAAGCTTACCGATGACGAGATCAGAAGCGCGTTCCAGAAGATCACCGAAGAGATGATGAAAAAACAGTTCGCCATGGCTGACGAAAACCAGAAAAAGGGCGACGAATTTCTCAAGAACAATGAAAAGAAACCGGGAGTCAAGAAGACGGCCAGCGGCCTCCAGTACCGCGTCATCAAGGAAGGGACCGGCGTCATGCCGCGCGCCACGGACAAGGTGAAAGTTCATTACAAGGGCACCCTCATAGACGGCACCGAGTTCGACAGCTCGTACAAGAGAAACCAGCCGGTCGAGTTCCCCCTGAACCAGGTGATCCCGGGCTGGACGGAAGGGCTGCAGCTCATGAAGGCAGGCTCCAAATACGAGCTCGTTATCCCCGCGAACCTGGGTTACGGCGAGCGCGGACAGCAGAACATTCCCGGGAACTCGGTCCTCGTCTTTGAAGTCGAGCTTATTGACGTAAAGCAATAACCCTGCGTTAAAAGCGGGTATCACTTCGGCAGGTCCGCACGCGTGTGCGGGCCTCTCGATTTTTCAGGAGGTACGGCACCATGCTGAAACTGATCGACGCGATATCCCGATTTACCCTTAAGCACAAAGCAGCCACGTCGCGAAAAAACTTCCTGAAGGGGATCGCCGCCGCGATCGGGTCGGTGCCGATAATGAAAACCCTGGCCGGCCCGGTGCTGGCCGGGTCGGAGGGGACGCTCGCGCCCCGCGTGAAAAAAGGCATCCGCACCGCGTGTGATCTTGCCGTGGTGAAGGGCGGCAGCCCGGCGGCAATCACGCGGAAGGCGATCGAGGCGCTGGGCGGCATCGACCGGTTCGTGAAGAAGGGCGACACCGTTGTCATCAAGCCCAACATCGGATGGGACCGGGCGCCGGAATACGCGGCGAACACCAATCCCGAGGTAGTGGAAACCCTCATCAGGCTGTGCAAGGCCGCCGGCGCGAGGCGCGTCAGGGTATTCGACAACTCCTGCAATGCGGCCGACATGTGCTACCGGAACAGCGGCATAGCGGCGGCGGTAAAGAAGGCCGAGGGATATATCTCCTACATCAACAAGGAGAAGTTCCTTCCGGGCCGCTTCCCCGCCGGGAGCGAGATGGAGGACTGGCCCATATACCGGGACGCCGTGGAATGCGACTGCTTCATCAACGTCCCGATCGCCAAGAACCACGGCCTGACCAAACTCACCCTGTCCATGAAAAACCTGATGGGAGTGTGCGGCGGCATGCGAGGCCGGATACACTGGAACATCGATAAAAAGCTGCCCGAGCTGACGAAGTTCATCAACCCGGACCTCACGGTCATCGACGCATACCGCATACTCCTGCGCCATGGCCCTTCGGGCGGCGACCTGAAGGACGTGAAAAAAACCGGTACCGTCATCGCGGGGACCGACCCGGTCCTGGCCGACTCGTACGCGGCTTCGCTATTCGGCCTGTCTTCCAGGGATATCGACCACATCATGCAGGGCGAACGTTACGGCCTGGGCACGACAAACATCGACCTCGCAAAAATCACGAGGATAACAATCTGATGGCGGTAACCGCGAAACAGATGGTACTGGCGCGCCGTGCGTGCCAGACGCTCTCGGTGCTCCTTCTCTGTTATATCATCTGGAGCACGCGCTACCCGCTCTCGGGCTTCATCAATCCGGCGTTCTACTTTTACATGGACCCCTTCGCCATGATCATCACCTCGATCGCAGAACGCGTCCTTCTTACCGGGCTCGTCTCCTCAGCGGCCATGCTCGTGCTGTCATATGCGATCGGGAGGGCCTTCTGCGGATGGATCTGCCCGCTCGGCGCACTGCTCGACCTCCTGTCATGGGCAGCGTCGCCGGTCAGGCGTCTTTTCCGGAAAAAACATCGTGAGCCGGAGCCGTCGCGCCTGAGGTTCGGCAAATATGCAATTCTCCTCGCGATATTCCTCTTCGCGCTGGCCGGAGTGCAGACCGCATGGGTCCTGGATCCGATAACTATCTTCGTGCGGACCTTTTCGTTCAATATTCACCCGTTCATCAACGGCGCGATTGACTCGGGCTTTAACCGGGTGCTGGGCGCGACAGGGTACCCGGAATGGCTCGAAGCATTCTACGACCGGCTCAGGGAGCTGTTCCTGGGCATTGCGACCCCGGATTTCTCGCACGCGGGAGTCATATTCGGGATTTTTGCAGCGATCCTTGTTCTTTCCCTGGTCAGGCGGAGGTTCTGGTGCCGTTACCTTTGCCCGCTGGGGGCCACGCTTGCCCTGCCGGCCGGCTCCTCTCCCTTCAGGCGCAGCGCGGAGCGGTGCACGGCAAATTGCGGCATCTGCAAAAATACCTGCCGCATGAACGCGATCCGGGGCGATAACTCCTACATCCCGGGCGAGTGC
>JAKJGD010000323.1 GCA_022704585.1 Spirochaetota bacterium
AGAGGCTGCGGCCATACAGCTCCTCGGCCGCCTCGTTCCATTCGAGCACTCTTCCGTCCGGGCCAAGGATCGCAGCAAGGTTTGATGATTTGCGGAACATCGTCATGTAGATGCGGTACCTGTTCATGAGGGCGTGCTGACGGTCCCTGAGCGCGGTCACGCGCGCCAGGAGATCGGCGGCGGATCTCGCAGCAGCCATGTCGATATTTTTCCGCGCCTGCCTGATTATAAGGATGAGCTCCCTGCCCGGATCGGTTATATAAAGGAGGCCTTTATCCGAAACGGTATCCCCGCTGCCGATAAGTGTGACCGAGTTGTCGCCGGCAATGGCGAATACAGGCCGGGAGAGGCCCTGGAACAGGTTCGATCGGGCCGCTACCGGATACCTGTCATCTTTTTTAAATGCAATAGCAGCGCCGGATGCCTGTAACGCGGTTACCAGGCCCTCGCAGAATTTTAAAAGAAACAGGTTCCGGTCATTGTCAATATGCTCGAAGATGACATTCTGGAGAATGATTATGGGGTTTTTTTCATTCACAGCAATGACCGGTGCATGGTATAGTATTTAATAAACATACCGCATAAAATAGATACAGGCATCAATTTTCAAAATCAATTTGTTATATCATATAATGTTCTGTTATTTTTGCAAATTTTTTATAGATTGCTCCCTGTGAAATGAAAAAACAACCGCTTTTTTATTGAACAAAATTTTAGTTTTGCGCTAAAAATATTGGTGAATTTCTGAATTTTTAGCATTTTTTCTTAAAAATTGACCTATTTCAGATTTTGCTCTGATCCAGCCCCTTTTCTTTTCAAATACTGACCAATCAGTTTTTGATATGACAATACTAATTATATTATGCTATTTAAGAGAAACCGTCCGTATGGTTTTTTTATTAACCGGGCTTTTCAGGACGATTTTTCAGTACGACAGGGAGGACGCAAATGGGCAATACTAAACAAGCTTTTCTCAGGATCTTATTTTCCGTGCTCTGTGCCGGTATTATCTTTGCTCCGGGGTGCCAGGATGATAGCAGCACCGATCCGCTCGCGCTGGCCGGGTCAGGTACTGCCTACAACCCCTACAATGACCCCGACAATGCGGCAACCGCATCCGAAACCACCGCCAAGTCCGGCGGAAGCGTCTACCTGATCGGGAGCGGCATCTATGACATAACCGGTCCGGCCGGCGAGATCGTCATGATGGGCTTTGCGGTTTCCGAGCAGAAAACCGCCGGCATCCACCTCCGGCTCCGGTCGCGGGCCTTTGTGGTAGGCGACGATACGAAGCGGGTCGTGTTCGTCAGCGCCGACCTGGGCCAGCTCTTCCAGATGGTTAAAGTCAAGCTGTGCGAGAAAATCGCCGCCAATTCCGAACTTGCAAAATATTACAATACCAGGAACATCCTCCTGTCTGCAACGCATACTCACAATGGCCCCGGCGGTTTTTCCGGGTACTTCCTGTATGATGTGACCGTCAACGGGTTCGTGAAACAGAATTTCAACGCGATAGTGGACGGCATCTACCAGTCCATCCTCCGGGCCCACAACAACGTGAAGCCGGGCAAGGTCCTTGTCAACGAGGGGACCATTGACGGCTGCGGCGGGAACCGCGCGGTCGAGGCGTATAACAACAACCCGGCGGCCGAGCGGGCCCGGTACGACAGCATCACCGACAAAACCATGACGCTCCTCAAGTTCGTCGGCCTTGACGGCGATGAGATCGGCATGGTGAACTGGTACGGGGTGCACCCGGACAGCATCGGTCCCGAGAACAAGCTGATCAGCGGCGACAACAAGGGGTGGGCATCGTACCTGTTCGAAAAGGACAAGGGAGCCGATTACCTTGCATCGAAGAGCTTCGTGGCCGCCTTCGCACAGGCGAGCGCCGGCGACGTGACCCCGAACATCGGGTTCGGCCAGGCGCCGCCCTCCGTGACGCTGGAAGGAAACCCGAGCCTCAATAACGCGGTCATGAAACAATACAACAAGGCGAAAGAGCTGTACGCCGGCGCGACAAAGGAGCTTTCCGGCTCGGTTGATTTCCGCCACGAGTGGGTGGATATGCGCACGCTCTACGTCGAGTCCGCGGGCTGCACGACCTGCGCGGCCGGCATGGGCGCGTCCTTCTCGGCCGGCAGCCCGTATGACAACCCGAGCCCGTCGCCGCTGTTCCCGAACGGAACAACGGTGAACAGCGTGCAGTGGAGCGAGGACGCCGGCAAGGCCGCCCTGAGCACGCTCCTCGGCGGCGTCTTCGCTTTCGCGTGGCCGGCGACCAACAACGAGGCGTACAAGGCGTGTCAGGCGGAGAAACCGGTGCTGATACCGACCGGTGTCGCGCACCTCAACATAAACGGCCCGACCATGACTCCCCAGATAATGCCCCTTCAGGTGCTGAAGATCGGGAACCTGGCCATCGTGGCGGTGCCCACCGAGGTGACCACCATGGCAGGCCGCCGCATCAAGAATACCGTCACAGCGGAGCTTTCTGCCGCAGGCGTAGACACGTCGGTCATCGCATCCCTGGCCAATTCGTATGCATCGTACCTTGCCACGCGCGAGGAGTACGCCAAGCAGTGGTACGAGGGCGCGTGCACCCAGTTCGGCCCCAACGAGCTGGCCGCGTTCCAGCAGGAATACACGAAGCTCTGCAGGGCCATCGTGAGCGGCGCCGACGTGCCCGCCGGCCCCGCTCCCGAGGACGTCACGGGCCAGACGGTCGATTTCACCGCCAAGGTGGTGCTGGACGACAAGCCGCTCGGCAAGAACTTTGGCAGCGTGATGACCCAGCCCTCTGCCAGCTATGCGAAGGGGAGCATCGTGTCCGTGCAGTACTGGGGCGGGCACCCGAACAACAACCTCCAGACCCAGGGTTCGTTCCTGGTGGTGGAGAAGCTTTCCGGAAGCTCGTGGGTACCGGTGGCATACGACTGGGATCCGGACACGACATACCGGTGGGAGAGGAACAGCATATCCTATTCTAAGATTACGATCACCTGGAACACAAAGAATGCGGCTGCCGGAACGTACCGGATACGGCACAAGGGCCACTGGAAATCGGGGTGGACCGGTAAGATCAGCCCGTACGAGGGCGTTTCAAAATCTTTCGATGTAAAGTAATCGCTGGAAAGCGGGAAAAAGCAACGGTGCCGCCGCAACAGGCGGCACCGTCATGTGCCGGGTAACCGGCCGGAATGATACGGAACCGCGCTCGCAAGCGCGGTTTTTTTATTCCCGCGAAAAATAGTGCTGTTTTTTTCAATGATGTCCTGTAATCATTTCATCCTGGTTGCAGCGTGCGCGCGCACGGGTGAAACGGAAAAACGCGAGTAACAAACGAGGCCAGGCATGAAATGGGTGTCCATACCGGCGGTATTGATGGCCGCCGTCTCGCTGTACGTGGGATTTTACTACATC
This sequence comes from Spirochaetota bacterium, assembly GCA_022704585.1. The sequence goes on from JAKJGD010000323.1 coordinate 3,424, forward strand.
TGGATGTATGCACGGAGAAAGAGCGAGCAGGAGAACCTGGCCTTTGCCGTCAGCTGCTTCACCATAGCGCTCTACGATATATTCTGCGCCGGCCTGTATAATGCCGCCTCCCCGGAAGCCGGTATGTTCTGGCAGCGGCTGCAGTTCGCGGCCCTCTGCATGTTCACCGTCTCGGTCTCATGGTTTTTTTATCACCTTACCTCCTTTAGGACGCGGATACCGTTCATCTTCATCACCGCGTGGCTCTCGATCTTTTTCTTCCTCGGGTTTCTTGTCAATAACGAGCTGACCCTCAGCACGGCGCGGCCGTTTGTTAAAACGATAAATCTCGGCGGGTTATCAGTCATCTACAACGAGG
>JAKJGD010000324.1 GCA_022704585.1 Spirochaetota bacterium
GCGGATTTTTTGCTGAAAATTCCCATGTGCCTCAGTGTACGGGTGAGGGGAATTTTGTCAAGAGTTGTTCCGGCGCTCCACCCCGATCACAAGACCGCCTTGAATCCCCCGTAAAACGATACTCCCGGCATCCGGTAACCACGGATCTCCTCGTATTTTTTGTTCAAAATATTCTCGACACGGAAAAAGGCCTGGAGCTGCTCGATGATCCACCAGGAAGCGGCGCAATCAAGCCGGTAATATGGATTCATCAGGCTGGAGTAGGGGTACCTCCAGAAATCCCTGCGTTTCCCGACATATCTGAAATCCAGATTGATATTGCCCTTGCCGAGGAAGCTGTAGTTGACCGTTACGCCCGTCTGGTGCCGGGGACGACGGATCATGTCACCGGTATGGAAGGTTTTATCGTGAGCGCGCGTGAACGTATAATAACCGCTGATTTTCAGATCTTCAAGAGGCTGAATCGAAGCAATGCATTCCACGCCGCGGGCGAGGGCATTGCTGTTCCAGTATCTGCCCCAGCTATCAAGGTTTGTATCGTACGTTATTAGGTTCTTGTAGTCAATGCTGAAGTAATTGATCTCCAGAACGACCCTGTTGTTCCAGAACGGCTGCTCAATCCCGACGTCATAACTCAGGGTTTGCTCCGGCTTAAGGTAGGCAAAGGAGACCCTGTTGTAGCGCTCAAATACATTGTACAACTGGTACAGGGAGGGTGTTTTATAGCCGGTACCGACGCTTGACTTGAGGCGGGTTTCGGTAACCGGGATGATGAACGATCCGGAAACGCCGTAATCAATGCTATGCATGAATTGATCCGGACGTGTGTAGCGTATGCCGGTAACTACGAATATTCGCTTTACAAGCTTGACGTGATTCTGGATATAGGCGGCCAGGGTTCCCTGATTTTCGTCGATCGGCTCCGTCGGCTGCATGTACCAGGGATTGGAAAATGGAAGAGGTGCCAGGGGTTGTGCGGGCATCCAGCCGAAGTAGTAGGGGTTCGTGGTCCCGTATTCTTTTTCGTAGGAGACGCCGCATATGATTTCATCGACGTCCTTGATCCTGAATTTATTCCTGAATTCACCCGACATCATCCTCCCTTTGAACGTCATATTGGTGTATCCCAGGGATGCGAAGTCCCCCGATTCGTATCTTGACCTGGCGTATTCGTACAGATCGGGAAGGTTCCTGTCCCGCATGTATTGGTTCATAAACGAGAAGATCACCGTGGATTCCCACCATTTGAATATCGGGATAGCGTACTTTACGTTAAAGGCCAGGTTCTGGTTTTCAAACGTATGGTTCCGGTCCTCCTCGTACGCGCCGTTGCTGATGTTCATGTTGCTGTCCGTAAACCGTAGGGCCAGAGACAGCCAGCTGTCGTGAAATGTCCTGACGCCCAGCCGGGTTGATACGGCCGTGTCGTTGTAGGGATTCTGATGGTTTTGCAAAAAGGATTTCCGCATTCCTCTCCAGCTCGTTGTACGGGTGAAGCCCCTGGAGTCGGTGCGTGAAATATTGAATGAATAAAAGGCCCGGTCATCGCCGCCGTTTACCCCGGCCGATTCCTTGAACGTATAAAACGATCCGCCCTCGATCTGCAGCGTGACTCTGGGCATGCCCTCGCCTTTTTTGGTTATAATATTGATTACGCCTCCGATGGCATCCGAGCCGTACAGGACGCTCTGGGATCCCCGGACAATTTCAATTTGTTCGATATTATCCGTGGTAAGGTGGCCGAAATCAAAGCCGTGACCTGCCGAAGAAGGATCGTTGACCTTGACGCCGTCGATGAGAACCGCTACGTGATTTGATGCGGTGCCGCGCAGGTAGATGTCGGCGAGGCCGCCCATCGGCGAACTCTGGGAAACAGATATACCGGGCGTGTTTTTCAGCAGGTCCACCACTTTCGTTTTCTTGCTTTGCTCGATTTCCCCGGCCGTTATTACGGTTATGGATGCTCCGGTTTCCTTCTTGTTGATTCCCGTTTTGGTTGCGGTAATCAGGATTTCGTACTTCTTTTTTTGCCCATTCGTGTCCCCGGGAACCTCCCCTTCCGTTTCGGCCGGTTTCCCTGATTGGCTGTCTTGCGTTAGCCCGGCAGGATCCTTCTGGCTCTGGCCATACGATTGCGTATGAAGAGCAGATGAAATGACGAATAAACACAACCCGCACAATAGACGTGTAAGCATGGCATGCCTCTCCAGCATAAAATAAAATATGTTTGCGTTCGCTTGGTTCTGGATGTTCGGTTTCGCGGGTAGAGGCGGAAAAACAATAAACAAAAAAAGCATACCCACGGGTATGCTTTGATCTGCCGGAATCATTCTTGTCTAATGAGTCTGGCTAACCGGTTCCCGTTCCACGAGGACATCTCAGTTATGGAAGTTCTGGCTTATCCGCTGTAGCGGAATTACAGTTGCGGGACAGCGCGGGATTTACACCCGACTTCCTCCAGCTTTGTTAAAGAACAATGGTGCCATTTACTATGCTCTGCGGGCCGTGTCAATGAAAAAAAGTGTATGCGGTAAAATATGGCCGGGAGCGGGCGGCAGCCGCATTTTTTTCTTGTCAAAAGGATGGTGATGTAGTCTCACGATTGGTAATGGGCAAGATTGTGTTCATCACCGGCGGAGCCCGCAGCGGAAAGAGCCGTTTTGCGGAATCCCTTTTCGGGGGAAAAGACGACGTGCTGTACGTGGCCACCGCGCTGGGGTTCGACGACGAAATGCGCGAGCGAATTAAACGCCACCGGTTGCAGCGCAATCCCGCATGGGAGACCGTCGAGTGTTATCGCAACTTCTCCCGCGAATTGCACGGGAGGCTGGCTGACCGCGGGCATATGATCCTCGATTGCATCACGCTCATGATCAATAACATCATGGTTGTCGATTCCGGGGTGGACTGGGATAGCGCCGGACCGGACGAAGCGGACAGGATCGAAGGGGAGATCGTTCGTGAGGTCTCGGACTTCATGGCGGTCGCGAGAAATGTCTCCGGGGCGGCGCTGGTTGTTTCTAATGAAATCGGACTCGGTCTTGTCCCTCCCACGCCGCTCGGGCGGCATTACCGGGACATCGCCGGCAAGGTAAACCAGATGCTGGCATTTCAGGCAGACGAGGCGTATCTCATGGTATCCGGAATTCCGCTAAAAATTAAATAATGCACGCATCCGGATCGAATTTTTATTAATCAGGCTGGATCACGATGAGCATCAGGGACTGTCTCAAGGGTATTGTATTGAACATCCAGTTCCTCACGCGCGTCCCGGTGCCGGTGAAGGTCGCCTGGGATGACCGGGCATTTGCAGCCGGAGCCGTGTTCGCGCCGCTTATCGGGCTGCTTGCAGGCCTGGCAGGCGCGGCCTCGTTCCTCCTTTTCGGGCTCTTTGGCAGCAGGGACCTGGCGCTATTCACGGGTATGGCGGCGGGCATCGGCATATCCGGCGGCCTTCACCTGGACGGCCTGGCCGACACCTTCGACGCGCTGTTCAGCTACCGGGACCGTGAGCGCTCGCTTGCAATCATGAAGGATTCGCGGCTCGGGACAAGCGGAGCCATAGGCCTCTTCATGGTGCTCATCATGAAATATCTCCTGCTGGTATCATTGCCCGATAAACTGATCATTGCAAGCCTGGTGGTGATGCCTGTGCTGTCACGGATGACGATAACCTGGAGCGCCGGCCTGTCTGCCTATGCCCGCAGGGGCGAGAAGAGCATCGCGGCCGGTCTCGTTGAACATACCGGCCTCATGG
>JAKJGD010000325.1 GCA_022704585.1 Spirochaetota bacterium
TCGGGATCGCCGTCCTCCTGATCCTGGGATTTCCCCGTCCGTTCCTGGGCCTGCTGGCGCTTGTCCCGGCGCTTCTGGGCACGCTCGCGGCCGCCTTCGTCTATTCGCTCTTCTCCGACCGCATATCGATACTGGCGCTCGGGTTCGGCGGAACCATGATATCCTTTACCGTCGATTACGGGATAGCCTACCTGTTGTTCCTTGACCGGCCGCACGAGACGCGCGGCATGGAGGCGACGCGGGAGGTCTGGTCTCTCGGGCTCCTTGCCATGCTGACCACGGCCCTCAGCTTTGCCTTCCTTTTCATCAGCGGTTTTTCCGCCCTGGCCCAGATCGGCTATTTCACCGCACTGGGCGTGGCGTTTACCTACATCTTCGTGCACGCCCTTTTCCCGGTCGTGTTTCCCGTGATGCCGCCCGCCCGGCGGGCCGGCATCGTCCCGCTCCAGGGGTTCGTGGACCGGATCATGGGCTCCCGGCCGCGCGCCAAGATCGTCGCGGCGCTGCTCTTTTTTTTCGTGATGCTTCCGTTCGCACGGCCGGATTTCCGCGTTGATCTTGCATCGATGAACACGGTGACGGACGAGACCCTTGCCGCTGAAAAGCTGGTGACCGGGGTCTGGGGCAACGTCCTCACCCGGGTATTCCTCATGACGGAGTCCCAGGACATGGACGTGCTCCAGGAAAAGGGTGACCGTCTCACCGCGCTCCTTGACGGCGAGATCGAGGGAGGGAGGCTGTCGTCCGCGTTCGTTCCATCGATGATCTTTCCCGGCAGGGAGCGGATGGCGCAAAACATCGGCGCATGGAAGGCCTTCTGGACGCCGGCGCGCATCGCCGCGCTGAAGCGCTCGCTGGACGGGGCGGCGCGCGATACCGGGTTCGCCCCCGGTGCGTTTGACAGGTTTTACAAAACCCTGTCGCGGACGGACATCAGGCAGCAGGCCTTTCCTGAGAGGTTCCACGAGCTGCTGGGCGTACACCGCGTGCGGGAGACCGGCGCCTGGGCGCAGTTCTCTGTCCTAGTCCCGGGCCCGAAGTACAACGCCGCCGCTTTCCATTCCGGGGTCTCTTCCCCCGGGCTCGCGCGGCTGTTCGATCCCTCCTTCTTCAGCGAGCGGCTGGGGGAATTGCTCCTGAGCGGCTTCATAAAAATGGCCGCAATCGTCGGGGCTGTCACCGTCCTGGTGGCCCTCCTGTACCTCCTCGACATCAGGCTCACGCTGATCGCGATGGCGCCGACGCTTTTTTCGCTTGTTGCAACCCTCGGCTCCCTGAAGCTCGCCGGAGAGAAGCCGGGTATTTCGACCATCATCGTGACGGTCATCGTCATCGGGATGGGCACGGATTACGCGCTCTATATCGTCAGGGCATACCAGCGCTACCGCGACGAATCGCACCCGTCCCTGGGCCTCATACGGCTGACCGTGTTCCTGTCGGCTGCTTCGACCATGATCGGCTTCGGCGTCCTGAGCCTGGCCGACCACGCTCTCCTGAGAAATGCCGGCCTGACGCTCCTCTTCGGTATCGGGTACTCGTTCCTGGGCACGGTCCTGATCGTACCGCCGCTCCTGGGCCGGTTGACCGCGCCCGCCGATGCATCCGGCGGCGCGTCCGGCACCGGGCCGGCGGAGACAGCGGCGCGCGTCAAGCGCCGGTACCGGTTAATGGAGCCGTATCCGCGGCTCTTCGCCCGCTTCAAGCTTAAGTTCGATCCCATGTTCGCCGAGCTCGACGGGCTCATCGGCAGCCCCGGCAGGGTGCTGGACATCGGGACCGGGTACGGCGTCCCCGCAGCGTGGGTGCTGGAGTGCCGTCCGTCCGCGCGCCTTTTCGGGATCGAGCCGTCCCCCCGGCGGCATCTCGTGGCTGCGCATGTCGTGGGCGACCGCGGCTCCGTGACACGGGGGAGCGCCCCGGACCTTCCGGAGCTTGAGGGTCCGGCTGACCTCGCGCTCATGCTCGACATGGCGCACTATCTGCCTGACGGCGACCTGTCGTTATTACTGGAGCGCGTCAGGAAAAAGCTGTCGCCGGGCGGGTTGCTGCTCATCCGCGCCACCGTCCCGATGCGGAAGCAGGCGACCGCGCTCCGGCTCATAGAGGCGGCGTGGGCACGGGCGCATGGACTGTCACGGATATACAGGGACGTGGACGCAATGACAGCCCTCATGCGCGGCGCCGGATTCACGGTAGAGGTGCGGGACTCGGCAAACGCCTCCCGGGAGGAGAAATGGTTCCTGTGCCGGGCTCAGACCCCGGGTAGGAAGAGGCCTTCGCGTCCGAAAAAACGCTGAAGCAAAGACGGGCGCGCTCGATCCGGTGACTGCGCCGAGATTGTCCTTGACACGATGCCGCAATGCTGTATGAGGAATATATTCGGACACGATCATGAATGACAATATTGGCCCAACGGCCGCTCTCGTGCTGATACCCATTTTCCTCCTGGCGCTCTCGATCACGATATATTACATCAACAGGCGGAGCATGACGAACCGGCTGTTCGCGGCCTTTCTCTTCGCCGGCTTCTGGTGGATGTTCATCGGATTTGTGTTTTATCTGGACACGACCCTCCTGCACCGGCTCCTGCCGGTTCAGATGGGTATCGGGGCCTTCCTGGGCGCGCTGTTTTACCTGTTCGCGCGGGCCTTCGTGAACGAGCGCTACAGGGTAACGCGGTGGGACCTGCTCTTTTTCGTGCCGGGAGGAGTTGTCGCCATAGCCGCCGCGGCGATTGAGCTGTCTCCGCCGCTCTTCGAAGCGTTTTCCGAAACCGCATCCTTCGTTGACGGCCGGCTCGTACGGCAGCCGTCCGCCCTTTATACCGCGACGATACTACTGGGTTTCCTGTCGGGCCTGGCCGTCCTGATCAGGGGCTTCATAAAAAGCGGAGACCCGGAGGCGCGCAGGCGGATCGGCATAAACCTCCTGTCGATCATCCTCGGCGTCGGCGGCGCGCTGATCGTAACCAACATTCTCACGCTGCTCGGGCTGGGCGGGCTCGATCGATATTCCCTCGTGCTGATTTTCCTGGGAATCCTGGGGATAAGCTTTTCGGTAATGCGCCACCGGGCCTGGACGATCGAGAGCCTGCTCGACATCATCGCGGAGAGAAACCGCGAGATCGAGGAGGAGCTCGAAACGGCGCGCCTGCTCCAGCGGAGGCTCCTTCCGGGGGGAGATCTGGACGCGCCGGGGTGCCGGTTCGGCGCCGCCTACATTCCGATGGACAAGGTGGGGGGCGATTTCTACGACCACGCCACAGCCGACGGGTCGATACGGCTCTTCATCGCGGACGTGTCGGGCCACGGCCTGCCCGGGGCCTTCCTTGCCACGGTCACCAAGGTGGCCCTTGACGGCATTACCGAGCGCCCCGCCGCCTCGGGAGTGCTGCTCAAGCTGAACGATTCGATCATCCGCGCGACCGTCAACAACAACTACGTGACCGCTTTTTACTGTATTATCGATCCCGGCATGCGGAGCCTGCGCTACTGCAGCGCGGGCCATCTGCCGCAATTTCTGTTCAGGAGCAGGACCGGTGAATGCCTGCCGATGAAGACCCCGGGCATGCCGCTCGGCTGGTTCGGCGGGTTAAGCCTGCAGGAGGGGAGCATGGATCTCGAGCCGGGCGACCGGCTGGTCCTGTACACGGACGGCATCGTGGAATGCACCGGCCCCGGAGGCGAGATGTACGGCGAGGAGCGGCTCATCTCGTTCATTACCGGCCATGGGGATGATGACCCGAAGTCC
>JAKJGD010000326.1 GCA_022704585.1 Spirochaetota bacterium
ACGGCGGCGCGCTCTGGGGAGTGCTTCCGCAGATAGGCTACCCGCAGATCTCCTGGGAGGGGCACCTCTCCGGCTTCCTCGCCGGCATCCTCACCGCGAAGGCGGAAGCGAACATGACGGCGAAGTGAGCGCGGAGGCCACGCCTATTTCGCCTGCCGGGCGATCGCGCGGAACATCTCGATAGTCTCTATCTCCATGTCGTCGCCGTCCTTGTTGTAATCGACATAGGCCGACGACTTCGCGATCACCACGCGGTATTTCGGATAAACGTAAATGAACTCGCCGTAGATCCCGATCGCGAGGAAATCGCCGTCCGGGTTCTCCGGGATCCACCACTGGTACCCGTACCCCAGCGTCCAGTCGTGGGAGACGGGGTCGTTCCCCGGCATCAGGTGCCGCGCGTCGGGCGTGACCGAGGCCTTCACCCATTCCGCCGGAATGACCTGCTCGTTGCCCCACTTCCCGTTGTTCAGGTAGAGGACGCCGAAGCGCGCGTAGTCCCGGAGCACGGCGTTGAGCCCGCCGAAGACCATCTCCATCCCGTTCCCGTCCACGAGCCAGTACGCGTCGGACTCCATGCCGATCTTTTTCCAGATCTTTTCCTCCAGGTAGGAGGTCACGCCGGTCTTTGTCGATTCGCGCAGGAGCATGCCGAGGGCCTGCGTGTCCGCGCTCACATAATGGCGGTAGGTCCCGGGCTTCCGCTCGTTTGTGAGGGACGCGACAAAGTCATCGAGCGAGGTGCCGAAGGCGATGGTGCGGCCCATCCTCTGGATATCCGAGAAGAAGTCGCCGTAGTCCTCGTTGAAGCGTATGCCGGATGACATGTTCATGATGTCCTTGATCCTGACGCCGTCGTACCCGGAGCCCTTGAGCTGCGGCACGTAGTCGGTGATCGGCTGGCGGATGTCCCTGATGGATCCTTCGCGGACCGCGATCCCGATCAGCGCGGACACGAACGACTTGGCAACGGACCAGGATATGGTCCGGGTTTTGTCCGTGTTGCCGCGATAGTATTTCTCGAACACGATCGCGCCGTCCTTGACCACGATCATGCCGGTCGTGCCGGTATGATCGAGAAACTGCTGCAGGTTCTTCGCCTGTCCTTTGAACATATACGTTTCGGGCAGGTCAGCCGGCCTGCGCCTGAACTCGGACACCGGTCCGCCGCGACGGACAATTTTCACGGGGAAGGTCTTGTCCCCGCTCCTGAAGTTTTCATCTATCACGGCCGCATCGAACAGGGTGACGGCCCCGTACACCTGCCTGATCTTTTTGTGGAAAATGCCGGCCAGGGCGGCAATCACGACAAGTATAATGACGATTAATGTAAGGGCCTTTTTCATGGGTGTCCTCCGGTATTTTTCAGTCACTTAAATTATGGAACAAATACTACAGGCAGTGGTGTGTTTAGTCAAATAATATATGAGGGTGCGCTGTTCGGAGCGGGGTGGTCAACTTGCGCTTGACATATAACAGGCCTTCTGCGATGCTCGCCGGAAATTCCTGACGCAGGGGTAAATTCGTGAAACATATATCCGCAATTGCGTCCATGCTCATGGTCATGGGGACAGACCTGTTTCCCGGGTGCGACGAGGGTAAAGGTAACAATGTAATTGCCTAGATACAGGGATATGCAGATTTTTGCAGCAAATTTTCAAATGATCATTCAAATAAAGAAATAATTGCGTTAACACGCGTTAACAATAGATGGCAATTTATTTTGCCTGTGTTAATATATCTCAGTCTTTACGATTCATACCTTAGGGTATAAAAAAATATCCAACACCGCTGTTATTCTCCAACATGGGTTTGAAGTCCATGTCATGACCATAGATCGGATGCAATGCCTCCTCACGACCATTCCCATTATTATACTCCCATGAATGATCATCGCCAACATTATGCGTATACCATTTTATATTATCCACCTGGCACCAGGCCCGGGCCAATGACCTTGCAAACCAGTCTGCACTTTTACATTCAGCGCTGGTGGATCCATATAGCTGGATATAAGGTTTAAAAGAAATATTATGCATAGATTCAATTGATCGTTCGATATGAATAAAATTTTCCGGATTAATAGCATCGGTAATCCACATGTTTAAAAAGATACCGGGGCTAGTGCGATCTGGATTCCAGGTTATGTAAAAATGCATCATCATCCCTTCAATATACCCGGAATATGTATTATTGATTACTACCTGGAATTGATTTGTATGGACCTTTGATCTCTGTTCCTTGCTTATAAAAATTGTTACTCCCGGTGCTATGGCAATTCGCAATTCTGTAAGCGCTGCACCTGATGACTCATGACCCCATGAAGTATATGTTTCAACATGCGTATCAAGCGATCCCCAAAACGATATTGTCCCCTGACGATAATCTGCAAGTATTTGATCCCCGAAGGGATATAGAGAATTCATACTCTCTATTTTATTTGTTCTCGCGAATAAAACATCTGTCGTATCAGACTCCCAGAACATGGTAAAACAATTGCCGAACTTCCCGCCCGCAGGCAATCCCCCAACGCTCCCGAATCCATATCCGTCCTTACTCAGCCAAATTATAACATGGTTTTCGCCCCATTCATAATTTCCTTGACGACGAAAAAGATAATAATACATATGCGGCGTAATTTTCTCGACCTGTTGCGCGGTTTCCATCCTGCACTCCGCCCCTGTCGTCATGTTCTCATGGCTCTCCATTTTACTCCAGTACGCGGGCCGCGGGAGCAGAAACCGCCCCCAGCGCGGGTCCACATAGAACATACCCCCGGGCGGAGGCGCCATGTTCGGGCCGGTGATGGTCTTGCATACCGGGGCCAGGCCCAGGTCTCCTGCGAGGTTGCGCCCGTTGTGGAGGATGCGGATCGCGCTCACGTCGTCCGGAAACCCGCCCCCGTTCGTCGCATCGAAGAACGTGGAGAGCCGGCCACCCTCCCCCACCCTGCCGTGTATGATGGCCGCCGTGCGGTCGAGGAGCTCATGCCCGGCTACCACGCCGTTGATGTACTCGCCTGTGTTCCCGAATGTACCGAACCCGTACCTGTGGCTGGAAGCGGGCTCGACCGCAACCACGACCGGGCCCGTAAAAAAGCGCCACGCATACCGGTCGGGCTCTTCGCCATCCCCGGTCAGGTTGCCGGCCATGAGGTTGCCGGACGTGTCGCGGACGCCGCTCACCACGGCCTGGTAGATGCGGTATTCCTCGAGGTCGCCCCGCAGCGTGAAGGCGATGCTGTTCGTCGAGCCGGCGTACCCGGCCCGGTATTCGATCCGCTCCGGGTCAGCCGCCGCCTCCTGCTTTGCGTGATCGTACCGGTACAGCGCAAGCCGGCCGGTCGCGGGCGCCACGTCTTCGTCGAACTGCACCGTGATCACGGGGCGCTTGTGGCCCGTGGACTGGTAGTCGAGCGGCACGGTGGCGGTCACCCGCGGCGGATCGCCGTCGCCGTCGTCCCCGGTGGTGAATTCAAGCGGGAAATGATCTCCCGGGTCTACCGGCTCGCCCTGCGCTGTGAAGATCTCATCCGTCATGATTACGCGGTAGCGCCGGTTCTGCCCGTACCCGTACTCCGGCGGCAGGATCTGTATGGTGTCCGAGGTTTCCCCGCCCGGGCCGGTACCGGCCAGCCCGCTCGCAACGGGGAGCCCGCCATCGACGGGCACGCCGTCCTCGTCGATCATCTCGACGCGGAAGGGGTCCGCGCCTTCGGGCAGCGCGACCGGCTCGCTGAAGCAGACGA
>JAKJGD010000327.1 GCA_022704585.1 Spirochaetota bacterium
CCATGACCGAGAATGACCTCCTGAATTTCGTGCCGGGCTCGGCCGCGCGGCCGCTCCCGCACCATAACCTCGCGCCGACCGGCGCGGCCGACGGGAGCGATGTCTCCCCCGTGTGGCGGCGGAAAACGATCCGTGGAAAGGTCGATTCGCTTCTACCGAAGGTCATCCTGTGCGCGGCGCGCGCAGCACGGCGCCATGCCGACGGGCCGGTTCGCATCGGCGTGCCGGTCGATCTGCGCCGGCGCTGCGAGGGCCTCCGCTCCACAGGCAACCTGACGAACGCGATTTACATCGACATACCCGGTGAAGCCGGCTGCGAAGATATCGCCGGAATGATCACGGAGCGGCTTGAGCGCCGGTCCGACGGGGAGATCACCTGGGAGGACTCGATCATCAGGTACGTGCCGGTCCGCCTCCTGGGGCGGGCCATCGCCGCGGAGGGCGCCCGCAACCGGCGTTCGGGCGGGTACCGCTGCTCGGGTTTCGTATCGAACCTGGGCAGGCTGGAGATCGGGCGGTTCGCGTGCAACGATTTCTCGCCGACCACCTATTACGGTGTCCCGGTCTGCGCTCCGATCGTCCCCTTCAGCATGACCCTCTCGGGTACGGCCGCCGGCATCGAGCTGCTCCTGGCCATGCCGCGCTGCATGTCAACGGGCGGAAGGATAGGGGCGGCGCTGGACGCCATTGAGAGAGAACTGATGACACCATGAAACAATTATATACACGGAACATGTCTTTCAACGAGCGCCTCTTCGTCGTGGCGGACAGGCTGCACCCTCCCGTTGCGAACCGGTTTATTTTCGAGGGAACCGGCGTCCCGGACCCGGAGCGCTGGCGCCGGGCGGTCGAGATTGCCTCTGCCGCGAATCCCGGGAGCAGGCTGGTGCTAAAAGGGCGCCTGGGCGGGTGCCGGTGGGTGGATTCGGGCGTTACGCCGCCGGTGATCGAGGCCCCGGAATGCGAACAGGGGGTCCTTCCAAAAGAAGCGCCTTATCTCCAGAAACCGCTCTATCCGGAAACCGGCCCTACCTGCGATGTGGTCCTGGTCCCGGGCCGGCCGATGCGGGTTATATTCCGGACTCACCACGGGGTCATGGACGGACGGGGAACACTTACCTGGGCGGAGGACGTGTTCCGGGCGCTCCGCGGTGAACACTGCACGGGATCCGACTCGGTACTGACCGACACGGAGCTTGCCCGCTCGTTCCAGAAAAAACATCGCAGGCCCTACCCGACTGCGCAGCTCGCCCCCACCGGCATTGCCGCAGGCAGCGAACCCGGCGTCGAATGGCGACGCGTCACGCTCAGGGGGCGGTACCACAACCTGCTCCCGCGCACGGCAGTACTGGTCGCGCAGGAGGCCCGGCGAAATGCGGGGGGGAGAGAGGGAGACGTGCTGATCGGCATCCCGGTCGACATGCGCCCCCGCCTTCCAGGGCTCGTATCGACCGGCAACCTGACCATGGCGATCTACGTGCTCATAAACCCGGACACAACGCCCGGGCAGGTCGCGGAGGACATTTCGCGTCAGCTGAAGGAGAAGGCCGAGGGCATGCTCACGCCCGGCGACGACCTGGTGCGGTACATGCCCATGGTCCTTCTGGGAGCGGCGGCGAAAAGGCTCATCAACCGGCGTCACCGGAACGGCATGTACAGCATGTCCGGCGTGATATCAAACATGGGCAGGATCAACCTCGAGGGCTTCCGCGGCGGCGGGTTCGAGGCAAGCGCCTTCTGGGCCATTCCGCCGCTTGTTGACTACCTCCCCTTTTTCCTGGGAATGTGCGGGTACGACGATACCGTGGAGATGATACTCATCCTGCCGCGAAAGCTCGCTACGGACGGCAGGCTCGACCGTACCATGGACCGGCTGGTCTCCTCCCTGGGCTGATGCCCCCGCGCCCGGAAACCGGGCGCCCCTACCATCCGAACAGCCGTCCTATCCCCCTGCGGACCGCGACCATGAAGGCCGGCCTGCCGGTAACGCAGAAGTTGTAGATCACGTTCGATACCTCCGGGGCGCGCAGGTAACCGTACAGCTTGTGGGGCGAGCGGTCGCCGTCGTTTTCGTAATTATTATAGACGATGATGTCGCGCGACGCTATCCCGGCCCTGTTGGGCTTGTAGTCGTCCGCCAGGTTGTAGTTTATTGCCACCGGATCGTCCAGGTCGGAGAAATTATACCAGGCGGTGACAATGTTCTCCGGCGTGACCGGCTGGCGCTCCTTCCTGATGTCCCGCCCCTGCTCGATCAGTATCTTCTTGAGGATCAGCGGCATGCCGAGCGGCGAACCAATCGTAACGAGCGTGTCAATCTTCACGTCCGGCGTGGTCTGCGTGAGCACGTCGTATGAGATGATAGTCCCCATGGAATGGGATATCAGGAGTATGCTCCGGTCGCTGTATGTGCGCAGCACCTCCGCGAGCCTCATGCGTATTGCGTCCCGTGCCAGCTGGCCCCGGAAACGGGTGACCGGGCAGTCCCTGTGATAGTAGAGGTCGAGGTCCTTAAATAAATTTCGCACCACGATGCTGGCGAACTTCTCGAAATTAATGAAGCTCCCCTCGTCAAAGAACAGCTTGTCGATCTTCTTTTCCAGCTTGTCAAGAAGGGTCCGCTTGAGCGTGCTCGGCGTAAAGGCCGCATACCGGTCGGGGTCCCCCGGCAGGTACGGGTCATCAAGGTAGGTGTCGCTCCTCTTGTTGGTCTCGCGGGGGCTCTGAGGATGCTCGTGCATCAGGTCCGCCCAGTATACCAGCTTCAGGGCGAACGGCAACCCCCGCTTGTCGATGGTGCGCAGACCTTCCCGTATGGACGCCCTGCACCATTTTTCAAGGAGCTGCTTTTCCGGCTTGTTGGAGAGGCCGTGAATCACGATTATGATCTTTTTCCTGCTCTTCTTACCGAATAGACCCATGGGCGCCCTCGTTCACGATTCAGTCCTGTCTGGACTTATTAATTACCATATGATCCACCCGCTGTCCAGCATTTTGCCGGGCGGGAAAGAGTTTTTCAAAACGGCGGCCTATGGCGCAATTCCCGCATCGGCCGTCTCCAGCCCTGAAGAAGACCGGATGGTCGCGCACCTCCGGCGGATAAGCTTCTCGGCCGCATAAAAAGAGATACAGGCAAGGGCTGCGCCGGCGAGCACGTCCACGAACCAGTGATACCTGAGATACACGCAGCTGAATACCAGGGACGCGCAGCTCACGCACCAGAAGACCAGTGACGCGGTCCTCCATTTCATTATTTTCCGGTAGCGTATGACCGCGATCAGGCAGATCAGGTAGAGCGCCGTATGCATGCTGGGCATGCAGTCGGTCTTGACGCGCTCGAGCTTGTTCCATCCGTCATACTGGGCCCGGAACAGGGATTCCCTGCCCGTCGCCCGTTCCAGCGGCCCGATCCTGATGCCCTCCAGCGCCCGGGTATATGCAGGAAGATTCGTGTCAGGCGCTGCGTTCGCCGGATTGAAGAGATGGCGCGGGCCCTGAGCCGGCAGGAAAATGAAAGATATGACCGCGACCGTCGCGGCAATGACCTGCGCCAGGATCGTGGTATCGAACGCCTCTCTCTCCCCCTTTCGGAACAGGTAGAGCAGGAAGATGAAGGGAAGCAGGAACAGGCTGTATGCAAGCATGAAATACTCGACCAGGAAAGGGTGGAGATACTTCTCCAGAAATATCGTCGGCTGTACCCCGAACAACAGGCCGTCCATCCTCATGAGGATCAGGTCA